>NZ_AP023441.1:1200000-1500000 GCF_019976755.1 Nostoc sp. MS1 | reverse complement strand
CTACCGAAATTTTCTGGTTAATAGTGATTTCCTGTTGTCTATAACTGCCTGATGCTTCTATATATAATTTACCTGCGTTTTCTAACAGCAAAAATCCGGTTTCTGCACCAGCATTTTCTAAAACTATCTGCATTAATTTAGCTAACAATTTTTCCAAAACTATTTCACCGGAAAGAGCTTGTGAAGCTTTAATCACTGTAGCTAAGTCAAAAGTTTTCGGATTATCTGAAGTTTGTGCTATTGTTGCTCGTTTCTGGGCTATGCGCGAGAATATTTGTGGATATTTTAATTCTAAGTCTCTAACTTTTGCTCTTGCCCCCCAACGAATATAACCGTAATAAGCATCAGTTATATAGGTTTGGGCTATCTTTTCTTTTCCACACTGGAAGTAAAACCTAGCAGCTAATTCATTAGCTAAAGCTTCATCCTGTATATATCCATTTTCTTTAGCACCAGCTATAGCTATATCATAACTTTCCATAGCTTGCCAATAATTTCCTAATATCCTGAATTTCTCTGCTGCTATCAATTCATACTTATGTTGAAAATTCATCGGGGCATTATCTGCCCATTTACGCATTTTTTCTTGATTTTTACTCACCCGATTTAACAAATGTTCTGGCTTTGAGTTTGATCCTGATGAATATACTGCTAGTTGTGCTAATGAATCATAGAAGTAAAAAACTGGTACAACTAGAAACGCTTTGACACCATCTAAATATTGTTCACCTTGAGTGGCATTTTCCCCAGCTTGATTGTATTCGCCAAACAAGTAACAAAGGATGAGTTTATTGAGGTAAAAATAAAAAAGTACAGTTCTGGCATTAGCCGCTTGTAAACCTGCTAAAGATTCATCCTCGTTATAAACTTCACCTAGTAAACGACAATAATTTTCACTAGGATGAAGTAAATTGAGAATGGATTGACGATAGATTTGATTCCAACTTAAAGCGTTTTCTTGCTTAAATTGAGCTAGGGCCTCATTAACTTTTGCTATTTCTTGGTCTAGTTTTGGCAATTCCTGACCCATGAAGTATAAATGATGACAACGTTGAGCGATCGCATAACAACCATATTCCAAATGTCCGTTTTCCAAGCCACTTAAATAACCAGCTTGGAGAATAGGTAATGTCTCGCTAACGTGGACTTTTCCATGTACTGTACAAGAACCAGCTACAAAAAGTACATTAGTTTTAATGTCTACGGCGTTGAACTGTTCGACTAAGCTTAAAGCCAACTTGCCAAATTGGTAGGCTAACTCAATATCTTCAACTATTCCGTTTAAAATTACACCATAACAAACGTAACCATAAGCCGAGAAAGGTGAATTACCATATTCAATAGATAAATTTACTTGCTCACACACAACCAATGGAAACAATGCAGGTGCAGACTGATATGTAGGAGAACCCAAACTAGTTAACATCCGTATAGCTGCTAGTTTATCCACCTCAGTCATCAAAGGTAAATTAACCAAATCTTCGACATTTTTCTTTGCCAAGTTTGTTGCTGTTTGGTTGATAGTCTGCTCAATATCCCATGCACTAGGTGAATTTGGTAACTTTAATTCCAGTAGTTCTAATGATTCTAACCCTATCTTGACAGCTTCAAGTTGTCTGACTTGCGCCATACAAGCTTGGATTTTCACCTCATAAATTTTCATTTTGTCGATAGGGGTTTTTGCTTGTTGTAGAACTACATCAACCCATTCATCCATCTGTGCAAAATCGCCGTTGAGATAGGCTGTTTCTGTGGCTGACTCATATAACGCCAAGGTAAGATTGTACTGATGCTGCCAACTATTAGCGGTTAATAATGCCAAACCTACCTGGAGATACTTCATAGCAGACTCATAGGCTGTTGCAGCTTTGGCTTTTTGTCCAGCTATCAGATTTAGTTCAGCTAGCTCGTTCTTTTCCGAATCTGATGTGATTAAATCTACGCCATAATTTAGATGATTAACTAAGGCAAAAATATTTTCGTTGCGTTCTTCAGATTGAGTATTTTCTAGTAGTAGCTTACCAATGAAAAAATGTGTCTTTTGCTTTTGCGAGTTAGGAATTAGTGCATATGCAGCTTGTTGTACACGGTCATGTAAAAATTGGTAAGCAATAAATTTCTGGTTATGTGATTCATCAATAACTAGAGGAAGGTTATGAGAACTATCTAGCGGAAAAACTAAACCAGCCTGTAAAGCTAACCAAAGTTCTGTTGCTGTTTCTGAAAAACTTTTCTGATTAACAATACTTAAAATATCTAAATTAAATTTATTACCAATACATGCAGCTAACTTTAAAACATTTTGTGTTGTTATAGGTAACTTTTGAATTTGATTAATCATCAAATCCACAACATTGTCAGTAATGTTGATATTTTGAATTTTTGTAATATCCCATTGCCAGCAAGCTTGGTCGAAATTAAAAGTTAATAGATTTTCTTGGTAAAGTGACTTAATTAATTGCGTAACGAAAAATGGATTACCTTGAGTTTTAGCAAATAACAAATCTGCTAAGGGTCGGGAATTATCTTTGCTGGTGTAGATAGTATCACTGATTAATTGATTAACATGGTCAATTTGTAAAGGTTGGAGTATGATATGGTTAGGGATCGCGCCAGATTTTTGCATCTCATCTAAAGTCAACATCAATGGATGAGTAGCACTCACTTCATTATCTCGATATGCTCCTATAACTAATAGATATTGGCTATTTGAGTTATTTAATAATATTTGAATCAACTTGAGAGAATCTAAATCTGCCCATTGTAAATCATCTAGAAATAGTATTAAGGGATGCTCTGGCTGACAGAATACATGAATAAATTGTTGAAATATCCTTTGAAATCTGTTTTGAGATTCATTTATGCCTAACTGAGCAACAGGCGGTTGATTACCAATAATTTGTGCTAATTCGGGGATTACATCAATAATAATTTGACCATTTACACCGATTGCTGTCAATATCTTCTCTCGCCAATTTGCTATATTTTCGGTAGATTCTGTTAATAATTTTTGAATTAACTCTTGAAAAGCTTCAATAAAAGTTGTACAAGGAATATTCCGTTTAAATTGGTCAAATTTACCAGCAATAAAATAACCATGCCTAGCAGTTATAGATTTGTGAAGTTCATGCACTAAAGAAGATTTGCCAATACCTGAGTAACCACTAACTAAAGTTAATTCTACAGACCCAAGGCTAACCCGTTCAAAGGTATTCTTGAGTGCTTTAACTTCTGCCTCACGACCATATAATTTTTGTGGTATTAATAGTTGACTACATAAATCCATTTCACCAATACAGAAATTAGGTATAGTATTGGTCAATTCTATTTCTGCTAAACACTTTTCTAAATCTGCCTTAATTCCTAAAGCATTCTGATACCTATCTTCAGGTGTTTTAGCTAAAAGCTTCATCACAATATCAGAAACGGCTTGAGAAATTTCTAAATTGACTTCTTTGGGTGATAATGAAGTTTTAGCAATATGACAATGAATTAACTCTAAAGGCTCAGTAGTTATGAATGGTAGTTGTCCTGTAAACATTTCATAAAATGTCACACCCAAGGAATAAAAATCACTACGATAGTCAATAGCTCGATTCATTCTCCCTGTTTGTTCTGGAGATATGTAGGGGATATTACCTTCCCAAAAATTCCGGTTATCAACATGAAAGTTGTCTTTTACCAAATAACTTGCAAGGTTAAACTCTATAAATTTGGCTTTATACGTACTTAAATCTACTAAAATATTTTGGGAATTAATCCCTGTATGAATAATATGATTTTTATGTAGTTGTTCTAGTGTCGTGCAAATTTCAATAGCGATCCTCAAACTTTTTTTGATATCTAATTTTTGAGTTTTAATAATTTTTATTAAACTCTCTCCTTCAAAATCAGCAAAAATTACAGCTAATCCATTTTGATAGCTTTCCAATGCAAGCGGTTTAATGACTCCTTCTATTTCTAAATTTTGCAATATTTTATATTGATGTATTAGTTGAGCAATCTCTTCTATATTCGGATAATCGGTTTTTAGCGTTTTTATAATTACTGAAATCTGCTCTAGTTGTTTGTTAGCACGATAGATACAGGTATTTACCCCCTCATAAAGAAGTTCAGTAGGAGTGTAACCGAAGATGGTAATACCCATTTTTCTCTCACTGGTATAAAATAAAGCTTTTTGTTGAGCAATTGTTATAATTTTAGCTCTGTTTGACTTTGGCAGTCTTATCAATTGTCTACATAGATTTGGGGATTTAACCAAGTATTTAATTGAAAATAAAATTATGTAACTAAAATTCAATTATCTTGAAGTGATTACTTAACCACAAAGTCACAGAGTCACAGAGAAATGTATGATATTATGTCCGCTTAAACACTTATCATATAGTGGGGATTGGTAATAGGTAATAGGTGATGGGAGAGAACAATTATCTATTACCGACCAAAGCAAGCATATCGTAAGTAATTATCTGGTCTTATTATTGGTTGGATAGTGCCAAATTTGCTATTGTGTGGTTGAATAAATAAATTGTGTAACCTGTATAAAAATTAATTAACTTTGACTACGCAATTGGCAAGAAAAACGCAAATATACGCTTTATCGCTGCACACGACTACTCCAGAATTGGGTTTATCAATAAGTAATTTTGCTGGTGAAACTCGTTCTCAAGTTTGGAATTTAGGGCGTGATTTATCTTCTTACATACATCAATATTTGCTGGAGTTTGTCGCCCCTCAAACATGGTCAGACTTGGCTTTTATTGCAGTTGCCAAAGGGCCTGGAGGTTACACGGGGACTCGTATCGGTGTTGTTATTGCCCGGACTTTAGGACAGCAGTTAAATATTCCTGTGTTTGGGATTTCGACAATGGCGGCTGTGGCTTGGCAGGAAATAAGTAAATCTCAAAACACAAAAGCTATTGCTGTAGAAATGCCAGCCCAAAGAGGACAGATATTTGGCGGTATTTACCAGCTTTCGGCTGATGGTGCTGAATTAATAACTTTGTTGCCTGATGCTGTATTTACACCCCAAGCATGGCAAGAAACTCTAGCTAACTGGCAGAGTGAATATCAGTTAGTGGAAGCTAAATCTGGGTTAGCGGCGACGGTGACAAATGTTTTGCAACTTGCTTATTTAGAATGGCAACAAGGAAAGCGTCCCAATTGGTCTGAGGCTTTACCTTATTATGGGCAGCATCCTGTAGATATTTAATTCACAATGTGATTAATGGTGAAATTGCTGAGGTAAGACCATGAAAACCATAAAACTTAATGCGCCTATTACTCTCCTATCAACCCTTCCACCTTTAGAAAACGGCGATAAACTCACACGCCCTGAATTTGAACGTCGTTACGATGCTATGCCACAGGTGAAAAAAGCAGAACTGATTGAAGGAATTGTTTTTATGGCATCTCCCTTACGAGTGACAGGTCATGGTGAACCCCATGCTGATGTAATGATTTGGTTAGGAGTTTATAAAGTTGCTACACCCGGAGTTAAACTTGCTGATAATGCTACTGTACGTCTAGATGCAGATAATGAACCTCAACCAGATGCGTGTTTGAGAATTGCTAATGGCGGACAAACTACTGTCAGCGATGATGATTACATCGAAGGTGCGCCTGAGTTAATTGTAGAAGTTGCGGCGAGTAGTGTGTCAATTGACTTGCATGAGAAATTAAAAGTTTACCGTCGCAATCAAGTACAAGAGTATTTAGTCTGGCGAGTTTATGACGGTCAATTTGACTGGTTCAAGTTACGCGAAGGGGAGTATGTGCAGATAGAACCTAATGCTGATGGTGTAGTCTGTTCTCAAGTATTTCCGGGTTTATGGTTAGATAAGTCGGCTTTAATAGAGGGAAATTTAGCAAAGGTTCTAGAAGTCTTACAGCAGGGTTTAGCTAGTGCAGAACATCAGAGTTTTGTGGAAAAAATCTCATCTGTAGCAGGTAACAAGTGAAAGAAAACGGGAAAAAGCTAATCCACCCAGACGGCTATACAAAGCCAACCGCCGATACACACAGATAAATATCGGCGTATATCGGCGGTTATGATTAATCTATGACTTACGCTGTCACAGTTGCTAAAGCTTTTTCTAGGGTTTGTAAGGCAAGATTTACTTCTGCCTCTGTCACAATTAACGGCGGCACAAAGCGGACAACTTTCGGCCCGGCTGGCACTAACAATAAGCCTTCACTAATAGCGGCTTTCACCACCTCAGCAGCAGTTAACTGGATATCTGCTTTTAATTCCAAACCGTTGATTAAACCCCAGCCGCGTACTTCAGTCAGATGATGAGGATATTTAGCGGCGATCGCTCTTAACCCACTTCTCAACTGTTCCCCTCTATGTTGCACATTCTCCAAAATATTCTCTTTCTCCAGGGTTTGACACACAGCCAACGCCACCCCACAAGCAAAGGGATTTCCGCCAAAGGTGCTGGCGTGTTCTCCTGGCTGGAACACATCACAGAATTTCTTACTCATCATTGCACCGATGGGGATACCACCACCCAAACCCTTGGCGCTGGTGAAAATATCTGGTTCTACACCCAGATGTTCATAACCCCATAACTTTCCACTGCGTCCCATGCCAACTTGCACTTCGTCGAAAATCAACAAAATACCAGTTTCATTACAAATTTGTCGCAGCTTTTGGAAGTATTCCACATCACCAGGACGAACGCCACCTTCCCCTTGTAGTGGTTCGATAAGAATGGCAGCGACGCGATAATCCCCCTCATCTAACTCGCTGATGGCTGTTTCTATCGCGCCAATATCGTTGTAATCTACATAGTGAAATCCGGGTACTAGGGGGTCAAAATATTTTTGGTATTTTGCTTGCCCAGTTGCGGTAATGGTTGCCAATGTCCGACCGTGGAAACTAGCATTGGCTGTTAAAATAATAGGCTTGTCTATGTCTAGAACTGTATGAGCATATTTACGCGCTAGTTTGATAGCTGCTTCGTTGGCTTCCGCGCCAGAGTTACAGAAAAATACGCGGTCTGCACAAGAATGTTGAATAATCCATTGGGCTAATTCACCCTGTTCGGGAATATAAAACAAATTAGAAACATGGTGCAGCTTTTGGATTTGGCGGTTCACCGCTTCTACCATAGCTGGATGGGCGTGTCCTAACGTACAAGTGGCAATCCCCGCTACAAAGTCTAGGTACTCTCTGCCTTGAGTATCCCACACACGGCAGCCTGCACCCCGTTCTAGGGCTAGGGGAAACCGGGCATAGGTAGACATTACAGATGCGTCAAAGCTATCTGTACTAAAAGGGTTAGATGCGGCAGCACCTGACTCTGGGGAGTTCGTGACTTGCTCAAGTAGAGTTGGTAGGCTCACTAATGCTCCTCCTGCAAATTAATAATTGTATACTTACTTACTAGTTTCCTAGACTTTCTTAAAAATAACTTTTTATTGATTATGTTTCCAACTTCCTTTTGAGCTTAACATTATTAGGGTTATCTAGGGGTATGAGGGTTGGAGGGTTCAAAGTTCTTATACCTTTACAGCCTGCCAAAGCAGAGACTCTTGTTGCGTAAGCTGTGATTATACTTAGTGGTGGAAGATAACCTTGTATTCAACTTTTGAGCAAAAATACGAACGCATCCAAAAAGAGTTAATGGGCGGGGCGATCGCACTTTGTGGCGTACTCATCCTCGGTACTTTGTGGTACAGGTTGATAGAAGGTTGGTCATGGGAAGATGCAGCTTACATGACCGTTATCACCTTAGCCACTGTGGGATATGGCGAAACCCACCCCCTTGGTAGTCGAGGACGTTTGTTTACTATTGCTCTAATTTTGTTGGGTGTAGTTAATATTAGTTACATTGTCAACAGATTTACAGAAGCAGTTATTCAGGGCTACTTTCAACAAGGTATACGCTTAAGGCAACAGAGGCGATTAATGGCATCCTTATCAGAACATTATATAATCTGTGGATTTAGTCGAACTGGTCGTCAAATTGCTAAGGAATTTCGGGCAGAAGGTGTACCATTTGTTGTGATTGATTCAGAAACAGACTCAGTAGAAAGGGCGCAGAATGAAGGTTACGTTGTCTTTCAAGGTGACGCAACTCTCGATGATACCTTGCTGAAGGTTGGCATTGAACGGGCTATTTGTTTAGTTGCTGCCCTCCCTTCTGATGCTGAGAATTTATACACTGTTTTATCAGCAAAAACGCTGAATCCTAAAATTAGAGCGATCGCCAGAGCCAGTACAGAAGAAGCGTTGCAAAAATTACAACGTGGCGGTGCTGATGCTGTCATTTCCCCTTATATCACTGGCGGTAAACGTATGGCGGCAGCAGCCCTTAGACCACAGGTTTTAGACTTTGTAGACGGGATTCTCACAGGTGCAGATCGTCAACTGTACATGGAAGAATTTTTACTTGACCCCGCATTTTGTCCTTTCGTCGGTCAAACATTACAAAGAGCGAGTTTGCGATCGCAAACTGGTGCATTAGTCCTCGCCATTCGCCGCCTTGATGGTACTCTTATCGGCGGCCCCACAGGCGACACAGTATTAATGCCAGGAGATACCCTCATTTGTATGGGAACAGCCGAACAACTGCAAAACCTCAACCAACTCCTCGGCCCCATCGGTTCTCAGCAGTTGCGTAAACCTAAGAACAGTTAAACACAGAGGAACTAGGGTATAAGTAAGTCGGTGGGAAAAAACAAAACTAAGTTAAGAAAGGTAAACAAAGCTATAACCCTCTTCCCTTCTCCGCAGTTGCTCCACTTGGGCAAAGCCCAAGACCGCACTGCTCTCTGCCTCCTGCCTTGCCATAATCGATAATTTTTAACACTGAGCTACTTATTTTCAAAATTACGAACTACGAATTACGAATTACTGATTAGCCACTGCAAAATATTATTCCGACTCTCTGCCAAACCTTTGTATACAAGTGACTCTGCTGTCATAGATTCAAGAGCAGCATACAGCTTAGAACGTAAAACTGAGTCTTGCTTAATTAAACTACAATCCCGAAAGTAAGTACGAATGGTAAATAGTGCAGTTTCCCATTCTGGTAAACCCCAAATAACTTGACGTTCAATTCGTAGATAAAGTTTAGGTGATTGCAAATCAAACTTTCTACCTTGCCACTGACTAGGCGATATATGAGGCGGGGGTTCAGGATGATGGTTAAGGCGTGTGTCTGTACTTAAACC
The DNA here is from genome assembly GCF_019976755.1 of Nostoc sp. MS1. Classification (NCBI taxonomy): domain Bacteria; kingdom Bacillati; phylum Cyanobacteriota; class Cyanophyceae; order Nostocales; family Nostocaceae; genus Nostoc; species Nostoc sp. MS1. Next base: position 1,490,817 of record NZ_AP023441.1, on the reverse strand, counting down.
CCAAGCAAAGCGCACTGTGGGTTTTCTAGCAATCATTGTATTAACGATCGCCTCAGATCGGCGATTAATTTTTTCCATCCCAGCCACAGGTGCATGAATTGCCGCAAAATCTCTGCCTATTTTCTCCTCGGCTGACCAATGGTTGGGATAACACAAATGCACTGCACTCAGCCAATTAATACCATCAGCGCGACGACAAATTACACTTAAATCTTCTTGTATCTGTGCAGCTAAAGCATCAAGAGTTGAGGCATAACCGGGGAATACAGGACTCTTGGGAGTTAAAACCTGTTGCAAATCCCCACCTGAATTGAGGTATAAAGTTTCTTGAGTTAAATAACTATGGAATTTCCCAGTATTAGCTGTTTGTTCCCACTCAAAATGTTGGGGGTGTTCTGCTATAAGACGCTCAATGATTAAACGAGCGATCGCTCCTGCTACAGTCTGAGTATAATTATAAGTCTGGTAATACTTGCTTAACCTTTCCCTACGGGCTAAAAGTTTGGCTTGCCTGTAATAATGAAAATTATTATCAATTTGAAATACATGTTTATCAGCCTGACCATTGCCCAAATTTGAACCAAAAGGTAGCATCCCTGGCTTAACTTCATACCTGCCATTCATCAGAGGAAAATAAATAGCAGCACCATCATAGTTTTCAACTGTCTGAACTTCCATGAACTAGTTAGCAGAAGTGACTATTTTTATATTACTGGCTACTAATTACTGACCCTTCCTCAACTTCTTGCCAGCCGTGCATAGATGCAATGCTTTTAACTTCCCATTCCACAATCATGGGTGGTGCGGCGGAGAGAAAAATACTGGGATAAACAGCAGTTCCCCAAGTAGGATGAACTATGACACAACACTTATTTTTTAAGACTGGGTAATTAAGTAAAGCTTTGACTACGGCTGTATCATTATGGGGAATTACCCCAGGACGAGAAAGCAGAGGGTAGCCTGTGCGGGGGTCTATCAGGTCTGCGAAATAACCGCGATCGCGTAAATTAAAAGCTAAATCGCAGCCAAACCTCATAAACTTTTCTCGTAAATTTTCCTTCTCCCGTTCAATTTCTGCCGTACTTTTTACCAAAGGATACTGTGATTTTTGTAAAAAAATCACTACCCAAAACAAAGGTTCTTTTTGCCAGTCTGGTAATATCCGTTCGCGGTTGGCACAGATATACGGACTAGGTTTATGAATGGAAATCTGAACCGCTTGCCCCTTTTTGCCAACCAAATTAATGGGACAGCTTTGTTCCACAGTATATACTCTGGGATAGTTCACCACATTTATTCGGTGTTCGCAAGTTTTTAATTTCTTCTTTAAAATTGATGATAACTCTTAATACTTCCAAAAACTTATAAAACTTTCCGCAAAAAACGATAAATTGTTAATTTTTAATCTGATTTTTATCGTTCATTAACCTCATCCAATATTAACCCTAGAAGTGGTGAGCATTGCCCACCCCTCTACTAAAACTTACACATGATAATAACTAAAGGATTATCTACACAGTCGGCTTTACTCGCCATATACTTTTAACTAATTGAGTTTTAAAGCATTAACAGGCACTTCATCCCAAGAATCAACTGTGCGCAAACGTGCTACCCAACCAGATGCTTTTTGATTATCGGTCAAGTTTTTCTCAAAAGACTCATGACAATCTTTCGCCTGAGACTCGTTACAACAGGCAATGCAGGCATGAATCATTCCCGATGGATCAATCTGCTCATTTACCCAAATAGTCATAAAATAACCTTAGAGAAACGGTTGAGTCGTTAACAAAGCTAATATAGCAATTCCCAAGCACATGAAATACACTCCACCCGTGCTATCACTCACCCTAGCCATCTGACTTTAGTTCTTGTCGCTTAAACGTTAGTTTAATCGCTCCTTTACCGCCAGCTTTCGCACCGTTACCAATTAATTTGACTTCTCCTTCACCACTAATTTCTATTGATAGTTCGATTTCTTCTAGCTTTAAGCCAGAGTTTGTATCTGCTTGTTTTTCCGCACGACTAAACAAGCGTCCTACCACTTGTAAAAAGTTAGTCATGTTTTGTTCTAATGTTTCGGCGCTGACTTTGACTGCATCGCCTACACCTCTGCTGGTGGTATCCGTGGGTACGTCTTCCCGCCAACCGCGTTTATTATTCACTCCGCCTTTTGTCCCGTCAGGTAAGGAAATTTCTGGTGTGTCGTCGGTGACTATCCAAATGCTGCTTGGTGATGTTTCTGGCATAGTGCGTTTAAGTATTTTTCAGTATCTTTCCATAAATCTATGAGACTACTTCACACTGAAGCAAAAAATTTTCAGGGGTGATATGCGATCGCTATAAGGGAAAATCTGACTATTCCTAGCATTCAAGTTTTAAAAATGTCGGCGCTCTATGTGGCTAGACTCATAATGCACCGAAAGGGTAATTTTGAATTGATATTATCCCTGTTTACCCTTCCGCTCATAACGACGGCGGTAGAGTAATTCTAACTGTCCGCCATATTCCTGAATCCAGGCAATCTGACGCTGGTATAATCCTCGAAAACTATTAGCAAAAAATAGAGTAAAAATAGCAACAATTAAGCCAGTGGCGGTAGAAACCAAAGCTTCACTAATACCAGCAGTCACACCGGCCGTTTTAGTACCTCCTACATCACCAATATTTAAAGAGGCAAAAGAAGTAATTAACCCCAAAACAGTACCTAACAAACCTAATAAGGGTGATAGACCGATGATAGTATCAAAAATATTTTGGAAGCGTTTGAGGACAGGTATTTCAGCTTGAGCCTCAGTTTCTAAAGCTAAACGAAATTCTTCTGGTGTTGCTTCCTCCAATTCCAAAGCAGCCAAAAAAATCCGCGCGATGGGTAAATCTGCATTTCGTCGTAATAGCTCTAAAGCACTAACCACATCATCTAAGCGATAAAGTTTGATAACTCCTTGGGCTACACGGTTTTGCTTACCTGTAACTTTTACCCAAAAAATTACACGTTCTATAATTAGAGCCACCGCTAATAGAGAAAATGCCAGCAGTGGCCATATAACCACGCCTCCGGCTGTAAATAGATTAGTAATAGTCATTAGTCATTGTCATTGGTCATTAGTCATTAGTCATTAGTCCACAGTCCATAGTTAATAGTCAACAGTGCATCCAAAGTCAGTTTAAAATTCTCTAGCTGTGCTGTAAAAACTCAACTTTAGGTAATAAAGGATCGCTAACAACTGCAACACCTGTAAAACCCCAGCGTTTTAGCAAGCTTCCCAACTGTGTACCAGGAATAGATTCGACAGTAAAGCGGCTTGCCAAATCTCCTGCATGGGTGTTGAGATAGCTTAACGCATCAAAATTTTCTCGAAACAACAGCAAATAACCTGAAGCATCTTCACTAGGACGAGCCGTCAAATAACGACCATCAGCTTTTGAGCGTATTAGGTAATGAACTTCGGAGAGCATGAGGGGGAAGGGGGAAAATAGCTATGGACTAATGACTAATTACTAATGACTAATTACTAATTACTAATTACTCTAACCGGATACGTGGATCGACTACTTTGAGTAATAGGTCAGCTAGTAAGTTACCAACGTTTAATAAAACGGCACTCATGACTAGACTGGCCATGACTAAATACTGGTCTTTGGCAATTACAGCTTGTAAGGTTAATCTGCCTAAACCTGGCCAGTTGAAGAATTGTTCGGCGATAAATGCACCACCTAATAAGCCTGCTAATTCAAAACCTAAAAGGGTAATTAAAGGGTTTACGGCGTTACGTAGCGCATGAACGTAAATAACTTTATTCTCTGGTAGTCCTTTGGCGCGTGCGGTTTGGATGTAATCTTGTCGCAGTACGTCTAGTAATTCGCCGCGAGTGATGCGTTGTAAGCCGGCAAAACTGGTGATACTCAAAGCGATGGTGGGTAAAATCATGTGCCAGCCGACATCAATAATTTTCCCAAACCAAGATAAATCGCCGTGATCAATACTGGTCATTCCACCTACTGGAAATAAGGGTGAGGTGACTTGCGCAAATACGAGTAGAATCAGTACAGTGATAAAGCTGGGAAATCCTTGTCCTGTGTAGCTAATCACTTGTAAAATTCGGTCGGTGGCTCGGTTTTGTTTGACAGCCGCCACTATACCCAAAGGAATGGCGATCGCCCATGTCATAATCAAAGAAGCGATCGCTAGTATCAATGTTGCAGGTATTCTCTCCCACAATAAGGATGATACTGAGCGTTGATAAACGAAACTTGTACCGAAATCTCCTTTGGTGAGAATACGCCACAGCCACAGCCAATACTGTTCCACCCAAGATTTATCTAAACCAAACTGTCTTTTTAGTTCTTCTATCCGTTCTGGTGAAATTTTCGGATTTTGCCGTAATGTATCTATATAATCTCCAGGAGACAATTTCATAATAAAGAACGACAGCGCCGAAGCTAAAAACAACGTCAACAGCGCTTGTAATATTCTCTTAACTATGTAAATAAATGTTTCGCTGGTGACAAGCCGAATCAGCCAATCCCAACGATTTTCCCAGCTAATTTTTGTAGATGTCATAGTTGTTTAGTCATTAGTCATTGGTCATTAGTCAACAGTCAACGGTTAGCAGTCAACCGTTAACATCGTTGGACTATTACCTAATACTCCACTAAGGAAATAATAGGTACATCAGGCAGAAGTTTTCGCCCCTGTAAATCCCGTAGCTCGATAATAAACCCAAATCCTACTAATTCACAGCCAATCTGCTGTACTAACTTAGCTGTGGCGCTGGCTGTGCCACCTGTGGCAATTAAATCGTCTACAATTAAAACTCTGCTGTTTTGATTTAAAGCATCTTGATGTAGTTCTAAACAGTCAGTGCCGTACTCTAGTTCATATTCAACCGAGTGTACTGCTGCTGGTAACTTACCTTTTTTACGGACAGGAATAAAACCAGCACTCAATTTATAAGCTAGGGGAGTGCCGAAAATAAACCCCCGTGATTCCATACCAAGCACGTAATCTATCTGGAAATTTGCTTCTAAGCATTTTTCAGCAAATAAGTCAATAGTATATCGCAATCCTTGGCGATCGCGCAGTAGAGTAGTGATATCTCGAAATAAAATTCCAGGCTTAGGAAAATCAGGGATGTCACGAATGAGAGATTTTAGATCCATATGTTGGGATTGGGTATTAGGGATGAGGGAGATGAGGGAGATGAGGGAGATGAGGGAGATGAGGGAGATGAGGGAGATGAGGGAGACAAAGTAAGTATATAGTTCTATGCTTACTCCCCCATCTTCCCCTACTTCCCCATCTCCCCTATCTCCCGTTCCCCGCCCCTTACACCTGAAAAATGTACACTATAATGTCATACGCTTGGGATTAAGGCTACTGTCTCCTGATCCATTGCTCCTAATCCATTGACGATACGGAGAATCTACATCAAGCTTATAGGTGGATTTATACTCGTAAACCAGGAGAGTAAAATTATTTATGCTTTAAAAACACATCTATACTTAATAAGTCAATTTCTGCATAAAACAAGTTAAGTAATGTATATATCAAATAACTCGGCTACGGCCGCCCGTTTAATCTGGTTGTTTGACACAGAATCTTTCCCGGTTTGGGGAGACAAGTTTTAAATTTTTAACTCCGCGAAGCGGTACTAGTTTATTGGAACTGCACAAGGTATTTTAGAGTAATGAATGCTTCTGCTAGCTTAACGCCGTTTAATAGTCCAACACCCCCATCATTGCCGATGATTTTGGACACTTTACCAGATCCCGCGATCGCTGGACAGGGATGTCCCGCTAGAACCAGGTTGCAAATTGATTTAATTTTATTGGCAATTGAAGCATTAGAACTGGGTGGTTCTGAAGCGATATTGGCGTTTGCGGAAGAGTTGGACTTAAAGGGAATTGTTAAAGATCGGGTAAATTTGTGGCGGATGCGTTCCTCCAACCCTATTCGCCGCGCCCATATGCGCCGCCCTTTAACCATTATGGAAGCAAAGGCTTTAGTCGTCATTGCTTGTTACATTGCGCGGCGTTTGACGGTGGTGATTCGCCAAATGCTGATGATTTGTCAACAACTCAATGATAAGCAAATTCCCTTAGAACAGAATTTACGTCTATCTAATTATTTAGAAAGATTTAGAGCGCATTTTAAGAGTAGAATGAATGCCCGTCGTTTTGGAGCATTAGCATTAAATTCTGATGAAAAATTGGACGAACTAGCAATAAATCTGTTAGGACAATTACTATTTTGTACTGGTACTGCTGGAATGCAGCGATTTTGGATCAGTCTATTTGACGGTGAAGTGGAATGAACATTCAACGAAAGTATAGTCTACCTAATTGTACGTTACTCTTAGAGGGATTAAGTGATGCAAGTAGAGGCGTAGGTTTTCAGGAACTACGTCCTGAATTATCAATTTTAGTCAACGCCGAATGTTATATATCTGGGTATAATCAACCCTTAGCTGGGGGACGAGAATTTTTTGAAAGCTTAGTGAGAGCAGTTAGTGGCTATGCTCAAGAGTTTTTGAGTAATGTGCCGAACCCCCAAGCACACAATCAAGATTCAGAATTAGTAGAAATTCAAAAAATTGACACTAATCGTCATAAATTAATTGTACATTCCGAGAATGCACCAGAAGAATTTAATACAAACGCTAACTATAATAATCAACCAATAGAAGTAGATTTAAATACAGTACAGTTGTTTGATTTAGTAGAAGCTGTAGATCAGTTTTTTGCTGATACGCAAACTTTACCAGAGTTATCACTAGAATTACAACCGGTTACTAGACGTTATGGTGGTGCTAGTCAAGCCATCCTCAAACAAGCAGTACCAGCAACTGTTGGTGTTTCTAGTTTAGCTGTGGCGGCGATCGCCTTTAGCTTTATTCCTGCACCACAAATACGTGTACCAGAACCAAAACCACAGCAGCAAAGTAATTCCGCCACTCCCACAACTAATCCTAGCCCTGCATCAGCAACCGCAGCCACACCAGAGGCTACCCCTAGCACCACAGCCGCACCCATAGCAGAGGCTAGCCCCACCGCCACACCAGCCGCCACCACCCAACCGACAGTTCAAGATTTAGAAGCACTGTTAAATAAAGTTCCAGAAATCACCGATCCTTCCCAATTAAGAGCTTTAAATCGGCAAGTTTGGAACCAAATCGAGCCAGCGTGGAATAATCGTTCTGCAATCAAGCAGAATTTGATTTATCGTGTTGGTGTCGCGGCGGATGGCGCAATTGTGGGTTACAAAGCAGTTAATCAAGGAGCTAACGAAGGCATTGAATCAACACCTCTGCCTAACCTCCTTTACAATATTGCTGGCCGTCGTCCCAGTGGTAATGAACCCATCGCTCAATTTAAAGTAGTCTTTAATAACAATGGTGTATTAGAAGTTAGCCCTTGGCGCGGATATGTGAGAACACCAGAAGTAATTGGTGCAAAAATTACCGATACTAACACCATCAAATCCTTAAACCAAAAACTTTACGATACAGTCCGGCAAAATTGGGCTGGTACTCCCACCTTTACTAAAGATTTGAAGTACCGCGTCGCCGTCAATAAGGACGGTACAATTGCTGACTATGAACCCCTAAATCAAGTAGCCTTTGACAATTTCCGGGAAACACCCTTACCCCAAATGTTTCAATCGGTTTACGGTTCCAACTCAGCCGCACCCAACAACAAAGAACCCCTAGCCCACTTCCAGGTAGTATTTGAACCCAGTGGTAAGTTAGAAGTAACTCCTTGGCAGGGATATAAATAAATCAGTGGACAATGGACAGTGGACAGGGCAAATAACCTGTCAACTGTCAACTGTCAACTGTTCACCTAGTAATTTTCCGCATATAATTTCCCCACAACTGCGCGGCTTGGGCGCTGCTACCAGAGGTGGGGGAATTGTTGTCGTTTCCCAACCAAATACCAGTAGCTAACCTGCGGTTGGGAATAAAACCAATAAACCACAAGTCAACGTTGTTGTTGGTTGTACCAGTTTTTCCAGCTTCCCCTAAGCCAAGGGCTGCACTACGTCCTGTACCTCTAGTAATTACACCCTGCATTAAATCAGTCATTTCGTCAGCTACAGGTTGTGGTAAAACTCTTTTATTTGCTTCCCGGTTGTTATCAAAAGAATATATGACACGACAGGTTTTTAAATCATTGCGATCGCTACAATCACTACTATCTAAAATCCGACTAATAGCATGAGGAGGATTCCACAAGCCATCATTACCAATTGCCGCAAAAGCCCCTGTCATTTCCAATACATTAACTACACTTTGACCCAAAACTAAACCCGGTACTGGATCAAGTTGAGACTTTATCCCTAAACGCTGTGCCATCGATACTACTTTATCTAGCCCAATCTCTTTAGCTACTCTCAAAGCGATAGGGTTTTCCGACAAAGCTAATCCTGTGGCAATATCATAACTCCCATCAGGGCCAGAACGGCAAGGTTTGTAAGTAAACCCCTGCCATGTCAAAGGGGCGCAAGAATAGGTTTTAGATGCTGGTATGCCCTGCAATATAGCCTGGGTATAAGCAAAAATTTTAAAGGTGGAACCGGGTTGTCTTTGGGCTTGCACCGCCCGATTAAACTGACTACTTTTGTAATCAGTTCCGCCTACCATTGCCAAAATACCACCTGTTCTGGTGTCCAGTGTGACCATTGCTCCTTGGGAAAAGCGAAAGTTGGAACCAGCCGTGCTAACTGAATTTCGCAAAGATGCTTCCGCTTGAGTCTGCATGGTTGGATCAAGCTGGGTTTCAATGATGTAATTCCCCTCTCTCGCCGAACCTTCTCCTAAAATTGATTCCAACTCTTGGAAAACATAGTTATAAAAATAAGGGGCAATTGTCTTGGCTTGTTGTTCACAAACCTTGGGACTTACTTGCACCGTGGATCTTCTGGCTCGGTTCGCTTCTTCTGGGGTAATTTGCCCCATTTCCAACATCCGCTTAATTACACGGTTGCGGTAGTCGGCGGCTTCTAGTTTATTCGGCCCGCTTCCACAAAAATCAAAGGCATTAGGCGCAGGTAAAATCCCTACTAAAGTGGCTGCTTCGGCCAAGGTTAATTGCTTGGCTGGCTTATCAAAGTAATATTTTGCCGCATCTTCAAAGCCAGAGGTATCTGCACCCAAAAATACCCTGTTTAGATACATCAGCAAAATGTCATCTTTGCTGTAAAAGGCTTCTAGTTTGAGAGAAACGATCGCCTCGCGCAATTTCCGCCCCAAGGAGTCCTGTCTACCCACATACTCACGGAACAAACTCCGGGCGACTTGTTGGGTGATGGTACTAGCTCCCTGTTGGACATCACCACTGCGAGTATTAATTAAAACAGCCCTTAATATACCTAGAGGGTCTACCCCAAAGTGCCAATTGTAGCGACTATCCTCAGATGCTACTACTGCCTTTGCTAAATAGGGGCCAAAATCATCTAAGCGCTTCATATCTACGTGAGAGACTGTCCGAGGCTCACGTAAGGGTGTACTTCCATCACGGGCATAAACTACTACAGGAGCGCGACTGGCTGTAGGTAAGGGTCTAACAGGAAACTTTAGCCATTCTACGCCGATAACTAATGCTAACAAAGCACTGACACCACCAACACCATAGCCTGCCCAAGTGGCAGTTTTTACATACCAAGGTGGTGGATCGACATATTGTAGGCGCACAGACGCTGCTAATTCTGGCGGCCCCAAGGTGAGGATATCACCGTGACGTAGTTCTAGGGTGTTAACTCGCCTTTTACCTCGGTAGATACCATTAGTCGAGTTTTCATCCTTGATAATGAAAACTGCGGTACGCTGACTAGAATCCCGTGATAATGAAAGGTGAATTTGGCTAACTACTGGGTTACGGACAACTATATCACTGGATTTGGAACTGCGACCGAGAACATAGCGATCGCCCAGTAGCGGATACACCTCAGCTTTATCAGCCCCTGCATCCTGCACCCAGAGTTCCGGCACTTTGGCATTAGGTTTGAGCGCTAGCTTGGAAAAATCAACCCTAGCTTGAATTGTATTGACTGCTTGAGTCACTTTACCAAGTAACGTTTGTGGCTTTTGGGGAGGTTGGGGGGAGTTCATCGGCTATCCATATCACAATTGATTACGCGAGTGCGTGTTAGTTGTTATTTGTCCGTGGTCAGTTGTGAGTCATCTTTACATATATCTGTCACTAATTAGTAACCACCGACCACTGATAAAACTCTATCCTTTTTACAGGTAGAGTTTTTTATGAGCTTCAGATGCAGCTACAGACCAATCTCAACATTGGTCTGTCATCACTATTTTACTCTTAAGCAAAAGTAATTTAGCTATACGGTATTGTGAATGATTGAATATTATCTCAACATTATATCTAGACCGTACATTTACTTGGTTGATATGATTACTTCATGTATACACAGGAAAGATTTGATAGCTAATTGATAATGCCTGTTTTACCTAATGCTAAAGAGCAAAACACAATATTTAACATTTTTATGTTTGTAATTTTAAGAACCTCTCAACTATAAATTACCAATCTAAATTTTACCGCTTCAGCATAGCTATTCACCAGAGCATAACGCCGAACATCTTCCTAAATGAATATTTTCTAAAATTCAATTGTTTGGTTTAATGGTGCGAAGTGTTCCGTTTCCGTTGAGGTTAAGTTCAGAATGAAGGGAAAATCTCTGACTTTGATTGGTACAGCTTTGACTTTAGCCCTTACAAGTAATATTGCTGTTGCTCAATCTAGTAAATCCCAAATTGCCCAAGCTAGTGACTCATCCAGCAGTTCACCAACGGAAATCAAGCTATCACCAGAAGGATTTAAAATTCTGTGTGAGCGTTTCCCTCTTAATTCCCGTTGCCCAGGCAATAGCGCCAATACATCTGGTGGTTCTAGCAATACCACTGTAGAAACTCAGCCTACTGAAAGCACAACCCCATCTACAACAGTTACTCCAGAAACTACAACACCCGCAGCAGGTAGTACAACCCCTGCACCTAGCGATAACCCAGAAACCACAACCCCTGCACCTGGAAATACTCTACCCGCACCTGGAGCGACTCCAGAAACAACACCAGCGCCAGGAAATACTAATCTCCCTGCACCTACCGAACCACCAGCAACCACAACACCCGCACCAGGTGGCAACAATCTTACTGCACCTACCGAACCACCAGCAACCACAACACCCGCACCAGGTAGCAGCAATCTTACTGTACCTACCGAACCACCAGCAACCACAACACCAAAATCAGATAATCCTGGTAGCATAACCCCAGAATCAAATAGCAATTCTCCTACCAAAGCTCCTAATTCTGGTGTCTTAAAAACTCCTACCACTGGTAATTAGGGTTTTACCTGTTGCTTTTATTAGAAAACTCTGATAAAAGCCTTATAACAACAACATACAAGAGAAAAAGGCTAGGGTAACTTCCCCAGCCTTTTTCTTTATCTAGACCGCATATTAGGAGTAGGCGGTTTTTGAAAGGAAGCAATTAGTAGGCAAACAATACCAATACTAATAAATGAGTCTGCCATATTAAAAACAGCAAAGTTAATCAAGCGAAAATCTAGAAAATCGACTACATATCCTAAAGCAAACCGATCAATACCATTACCCATAGCACCACCAAGGATCAAACCGTATCCCAGTTGATCCCAACGATGTAGAACTGGGCCAAACAATCCCACACCGATTAATAGTAAACTCACACCTAAAGACAGCCAGCGTAGCCATTCTACCTTGCCACTAAACAGACTAAAAGCTGCACCTGTATTTGTGACATAGGTAAAGTGAAAGATACCCGGTAGCAGTGGTAATGTCTCTCCCAAACTGAAAGATTGCACTATCCAGTATTTGGTCACTTGGTCTACAAAAAAAGCAATAAAAGCAGCTATCCAGAAAAGGCGATTTTTGAAACGCATGGTAGGTTTAGTCAATAGTCAACAGTCCACAGTGAGTCCAGTCCTGAAGGCGGGTTTCCAGCCGTAGGGAACTGGCGAACCCGAAGGGTCAACAGTCCACAGTCAACAGTCAACAGTCCACAGTCAAAGAATGAATTTCGACTATGGACTAATGACTAATGACTAATGACCAATGACTAATAAAACATTAAGTGTCGCAACACATATGCTACTACAGACACAGCACATACTACAGCTAATTGTCCGGGAATTGCCCACCAAGAGTATATGAGTATGGATTGCATTAAGGATATGCTGTCTGTGCCTTGCCAATTAAAAAAAGACCTAATTAGTAGATAGGTAATACCGCATAGGTGGACGCTGATTAAGCCACAGATACAACTAAAGGTGAGAGTTTCTATTTTCGGTCTAGCTTTAAAGGCTAACAAACCACAAATCCAAGCGCCAGGAATGAAGCCTAGTAGATAACCAAACTGTGATGCTCTCACATAACCTATATTACCGCCACCATCGGAAAAAACTGGGTGCAGAGTCAAACCCATAACTAAATAGGCAATTTGTGAGAGCGCACCCGCATTTTTGCCCCCTAAACAACCTACTAAAAGCACTGCACCAACTTGATAGCTGACACCTAAAGAAAAAGTTTTAATTCCGTACTGACTCCAATTCCAAGGTAAGGTAATACCATAGGCTTCTAAGAACGTACCACCTATTGTTAGGAGTAAGCCAATCATAGACCAAAGTAGTTGATTCGAGGCGGCAATCATTTATTAGGCACAAAAAATATGAAAGCAACAGCAACCAGTATAGGCATTAATTATGTAAGTGAAACTCGTACTGATTTTTTTGTCGGTCATCTCATGTTTATTAGATTACTTATGTAATTAGTTGAGGTTACGGTTACTAATTAAGTACTGAAAATTCATAAATTAACCGGAATAAATATTCTGTCTCCGTTTTTGACGGACTTTTTCTACAGCAAGTTCATACTCAATTTATGTAATTCCTCTGTTGTATTTGATTAATAGGGCTGCTATTTGGAGTGGGCGATCAGCTACGCTGGGCGGAACGCCATCGCTAAAAACGAGGACAACTTATCGCTGCTGCACATGACGCTTGAATCTAATTTACATCGGCTACCAAATAATTCTTTATAAAAATTTTATACAAATTAAGTATAAAATATTTCTCAGTATCATAGAAGGAACTTTGGCATAATATCTAAAAAATATATATTTTTTCCTTTTTCTTAACCTGTTCTTAACCTTGACACCTATCTATAGAAGGTAGCTTAGAAACAGCCCTCTAAAAATTTTCCAAAACAGACAGCGATGCTCTCCAATTTAAAGAGAAATAAAAGTAACCGCATTCCAGTGACAATTACCGTATTAACACTGGCAATGAGTTTGGCTGCTTGTGGCGGTCAACAAGGCTCAGACACTTCTACAAATCCTGATACCTCATCCGGCACTGCTAAAAATGCTACAGCTTCCAATCCATCAAAATTGGATTTGGGTGGTAATGTAACATTGAGTGGTGCTGGTGCATCTTTCCCCGCACCACTATATTCAAGTTGGTTTACAGAATTAAACAAAAAGTACCCCAATCTACAAGTCAACTATCAGTCAGTTGGTAGCGGCGCTGGAGTTGAACAATTTATTAAAGGTACTGTAGATTTTGGGGCCAGTGATGTGGCCATGAAGGATGAAGAAATTCAAAAAGTACCACAAGACAAAGGTGTTTTGTTACTACCAATGACGGCTGGTAGCATTGTCATGGCTTACAATCTGCCTGATGTTGCCGAATTGAAGCTACCAAGAGCAGTCTATGCGGACATCTTACTAGGAAATATTAAAACCTGGAACGATAAAAAAATTGCTGATGCCAACCCAGGTGTTAACCTTCCCAATCAACCTATTACAGTTGTACACCGTTCAGACGGTAGTGGTACTACAGGCGTATTTACAAAACACCTCAGCGCTATCAGCCCAACCTGGAAAAGCAAAGTTGGTGAGGGGAAAACTGTTAACTGGCCTGTGGGTGTTGGTGCAAAAGGCAATGAAGGTGTAACAGCACAAATTCAACAAACTCAAGGTGCTATCGGTTACGTAGAATACGGCTACGCTAAACAAAACGGACTTAAGTTTGCCGAACTGGAAAATAAAGCTGGAAAATTTGTTACACCTTCAGAAGAATCAGCATCTAAAACTTTGGCATCTGTACCCTTACCCGCAAACTTGCGTGCTTTTATTGCTGATCCTGAAGGTGCAGATTCTTATCCCATAGTCACCTATACTTGGCTTCTGGCTTATAAAAAATATGCTGATCCAGCAAAAGCTAAAGCTGTGGAAGCGGCAATTGAGTATGGCTTGACAGAAGGGCAAAAGCTCTCATCAGAATTAGGATATGTACCCTTACCTCAGAGTGTCGTAACTAAAGTGGCAGCTGCCGCCGATCAAATTAGCCCAGAGTATAAAATTTCTGTGGCTGGCAATACCAGCGCTAGCAAGTAACTTAGATGTGCTGGGTACTGAGTTATAAGACTATCTTTACCTAATAAGATAGGACATTTTTACTCAGTAATTGATTTTTGGTTTACAGGCATTAACGTTTTCTTGATTGATGTGGCTGGTACTTAAATTAAAGTGAAGCCACAATGTAATAGATTAGCTTGCTTCTCACATATTCCTCTGATTTAATATTAAAAGTCAGTATTCATGGCTACAAACTCTCAAAATTTGCCATCAGCTATCAAAAGTCGTTCTGAAGCTGAAAAATCTATAGATCGAGGCTTTATTTGGCTGACTCGGATTTTTGCTTTGGCGATCGCCGGCATTTTATTATGGATAGCGGTACAAGTCACTATTGCCGCTTGGCCAGCGATACAGCAATTCGGGGCTGGTTTTTTAACTAAACGTACCTGGAATCCAGTTAATGATGATTATGGCGTATTAGCCCCAGTTTACGGAACTATTGTTAGCTCATTTATCGGGTTATTGCTAGCAGTACCTATCGGCGTAGGAACAGCTGTATTATTGAGTGAAGACTTCCTACCCGTCAAGGTACGTACTGTATTAGTGTTTTTAGTAGAGTTGCTGGCGGCTATTCCCAGTGTTGTTTATGGAGTCTGGGGTATTTTTGTATTAGTACCAATTTTAAGTAATCTCGGCAGGTGGCTCAACAGCACGTTGGGTTGGTTGCCAATTTTTAGCACCGCTCCCACAGGCCCAGGAATGTTACCTGCGGGGGTCATTTTGGCAATTATGACTTTGCCTATTATTACTGCTATCTCCCGTGATGCTTTAATTTCTGTGCCACCAAGTTTGCGCCAAGCATCATTAGGATTAGGAGCGACGCGCTGGGAAACAATTTTTCAAGTGCTTATTCCCTCAGCATTTTCTGGTATTGTCAGTGCTGTGATGCTGGCACTAGGTAGAGCAATGGGCGAAACGATGGCTGTCACCATGTTGATTGGTAACTCCAACAATCTCAGCGCCTCCCTGTTAGCACCAGCCAATACCATTTCTTCTCTACTGGCAAACCAATTTTCGGAAGCGAGTGGTTTGCAAGTTGCGGCATTGATGTATGCGGCTTTAGTTTTATTTATTCTGACTTTAATTGTAAATATTCTGGCTGAATTAATAGTTATCCGAGTCAAGCGAATTTAGCTTTGTGGGGAGTTGAATCTATGAATACTGATTTTCCTGAAAGGAGTTTAAGTCGCGCTCCCATGTCTGGACGGACGCTGTTTAATACGGCGATGACAGGGATAGCGTTTTTATGCGGAGCTTTAGCACTTCTACCCTTGTTGGCAGTGTTATCTTATGTAATTATCAAAGGTTTTAGCAGCCTGAATTTGAGCATATTTACTGAACTACCTCCCGCTCCTTTAAGACAAGGAGGTGGTTTTGGTAATGCTATATTAGGTACAATTCTAATGGTAGGAATTGGTGCATTAATTAGTATTCCATTAGGTGTGATAGCAGCAATCTATCTAACAGAATTTAGTTCTGGTAAAATATCTAGGTGGATCAGATTTGCGACTAATGTTCTCAGTGGTGTTCCCTCCATCATTGCTGGGGTATTTGCTTATGGGGTTGTAGTTCTCACATTAGTAAAGCTGAATTTAGGTTCATATTCAGCTCTAGGTGGAGGATTTGCATTGGCAATCTTAATGTTGCCAATTATTGTGAGAACTACAGATGAAGCTTTACAACTAGTTTCACAAGATTTACGACAAGCATCCGTAGGATTAGGAGCCACTAATTTCCAGACAGTAACACAAGTTGTCTTGCCAGCTGCCCTCCCGGCAATTGTTACAGGATCAACATTGTCAATTGCCCGTGCGGCTGGCGAAACTGCCCCTCTGTTGTTTACTGCGTTATTTTCATCATTTTGGATTGATTGGCGTAATCCTCTATTCCAACCGACAGCTTCTCTGGCTGTTCTGGTTTACAACTTTGCCATTTCTCCGTTTAAAAATTGGCAGTCATTAGCTTGGGCTGCATCTTTAATTTTGGTGTTGATGGTTCTCATCACCAGTATTATTGCTCGCTGGGCGACTCGTCAAAAAGCTTAAAACTTAATCAAAGTCGTCTGCCATCCTTAACACTTAAACTAGACCATTTATGGCTACAAATACTAGCACTCTCAATAGCACAGAAACAGTTCTCAAAGCTGAAAATCTTAACATTTACTACGGTAAATTCCTGGCTTTACAAAATATTTGGCTAGATATTCCCAAAAATAAGGTCACAGCCTTTATTGGCCCTTCTGGTTGCGGTAAAAGTACCTTGTTGCGGTGTTATAACCGCCTCAATGACCTAATTGAATCTTTCCGGGCTGAAGGTAAGATTTTATACTACGACAAGAACTTGTACGCTCAAGATATTGATCCAGTAGAAGTCCGTCGCCGGATTGGAATGGTGTTTCAAAGACCAAATCCATTTCCTAAATCAATTTATGACAATATCACCTATGGAGCCAAGATTAATGGCTACAAAGGTAATATGGATGAGTTGGTAGAAAGTAGCTTACGCAAAGCAGCATTGTGGGATGAAGTCAAGGATAAACTGCGCCAAAGTGGCTCATCTTTATCTGGTGGACAACAACAGCGTTTATGTATTGCTAGAGCGATCGCAGTTCAACCAGAGATTATACTTATGGATGAACCTTGCTCTGCGTTAGACCCCATCTCTACCCTACGTGTAGAAGAACTCATCCACGAACTCAAAGAACAATACACCATCGTCATCGTTACCCACAATATGCAGCAAGCAGCGCGGGTATCTGACATGACAGCCTTTTTTAACGTTAAGTCAACAGATGGAGGTGGTCGTAGCGGCTATTTGGTAGAATTTGATGCTACCGAATCAATTTTCAATAATCCCCAGCAAGAAGATACTAGAGATTACGTTAGCGGCAGATTCGGTTAAACATTTTTCCTCAACTTAATTCTGAGAATTAGGTATGCTATGCACACCTAATTTTATTTTTTTATGAGAATGTCGTTATCAGCTATGCGGGGCGAACCTGTAGGATATTTTGAATTTTAAACTGGTTGTAATGAATTAGTTACTTTCTCAGTTAGCCATTTGTACCAAATATCTAAGCCTGCGCCTGTGGTTGCAGAAACTTGAAAAATTTGTATGTTAGGATTTACTTGTTGTGCATATTCTATACAACGCTGCACATCGAACTGCACATAAGGCAATAAATCTATTTTCGTAAGAATCATCACTTCACTAGCGCGGAACATATGGGGATACTTAATGGGTTTATCCTCTCCTTCCGTCACTGACAAAATTACAACTTTTGCCTGTTCTCCTAAATCAAACAAAGCAGGACAAACTAAATTACCAACATTTTCAATCATCAATACTGAGTTCATCGGCGGGTTTAATTGTTGTAAACCCCTTTCAATCATCGAAGCATCCAAATGACAGCCTGTACCTGTGTTAATTTGCACAACTTTACAGCCTGTTTCCTTGATTCTTTTAGCATCATTAATTGTTTCTTGGTCGCCTTCAATGACGCTTATAGGTAATTGCTGCTTGAGGTCATTGATAGTACGAGTTAAGAGAGTTGTTTTACCCGCACCAGGGGAACTCATTAAATTTAAAGCGAGAATATTTCGCCCTTTAAACCATCCCCGATTTTGGGCTGCTAATAGATTATTTTTACCTAAAATCTCTTGTTCTAAAGATATAGTTGTGCCATGAATTTTAGCATGAAGTTGTGAAGGGTCATGCTCACGGTGATGGTATTGAGTGTGTGTATGAGTGATAACAGTACCATCTGGTAAAGTGTGGCTATGATGATGGTTGTGTTCCATTTCACCTGTTTCTAAATTAGTAACTGTACCTTCAGCATCATCAGAACAACCGCAGCTTACACACATACTTCTTCGACCTCTATCTCCTTAATTTTGAGTTCTTCACCCGTAATTAAATCTAAATGCACACTACCACAGCCACAAAGGCCAAATGGTTTTTCTAGAGCAATTTCTGTACCACATTGACGACATTTAGCCAAACCAGGAATTTCCAAAATTTCTAATACTGCGCCTTCTAATGCTGTACCTTGACTACAAATATCAAAACAAAATCGGATAGCATCTGGCATGATAGCGGAAAGTTTGCCAATTTCTACTAAAACTCGCTGTACTTTTGAGCCTTGAGCATATTCATTAACAATAGCGACAATGTTTTGGGTAATTCCTAGTTCGTGCATGAAACGCTCTACTTAAAATTAACAAATTCGTGGTAGTTGGTCGCCAACTAGCATATCAACAATCCGTTCTGTGCCGAAAGCAGTTTTTAACAATACCACCCCTGGAGGAGAAGCAATAACCTCACCAATAATACACGCATTTTGTCCTAATGGATGAGATTTCATTGCGGCTAGGACGGTTTGTGCTTGTTCACTCTTAACTACTATTACTAATTTCCCTTCATTGGCTAAATATAATGGGTCTAAACCCAAAATTTCGCAAATTCCTTTAACTTCTTCCCGCACTGGAATAAATTCTTCGTGTATACGTATTCCTACATTAGAACTATTAGAAAATTCATTTAAGACTGTGGCTAAACCGCCCCGTGTAGCATCTCTCATGGCATGAATTTGGGGGCAAACATTGAGAATAGTTGCTACTAAATCATGTAATGGTTGACAATCACTTTCTATATTACTTTCTAAGGCTAATTCCCCACGAGCAATTAAAATTGCTGCCCCATGATTACCCAGTTCACCATTAACAATTATGGCATCTCCAGGTTGAATATTGTGTGCAGAAATATTAATTCCGGCTGGGATAATACCAATACCAGCAGTGTTAATAAAAAGCTTATCTGCACAGCCACGATGGACGACTTTGGTATCACCTGTGACAATTTGCACTCCAGCTTTTTGTGCGGCTGCTTTCATGCTCGTGGCGATACGTCTTAAGGTTTGGGTTGGCAGTCCTTCTTCTAAAATTACGCTACAGGTGAGATATAAAGGTTTAGCACCACTGACAGCTAAATCATTAACTGTGCCATTTATAGCTAATTCTCCTATATCACTACCAGGGAAAAATAGAGGATCTACCACATAAGAATCTGTAGTAAAAGCCAGTCTATCTCCCTGTTGTAAAAGACTAGATAAATTGAAAGTGGCTTGGTCTTCTAATTGGGAGAGTATGGGATTATCAAAATTACTAACAAAGATATCATCAATTAAATCGCGCATGGCTTTACCGCCACTACCATGTGCCAGTGTGATATGTGTATCTTTAACTTTAGCTTGGCGACGGCGGGCTTGTTCGATTTTTTGAAATAGAGAATTTTGGGGAATGTTATCAGTGGAGAAATCCATTTTTAATAATTCGTAATTCGTAATTCGTAATTCGTAATTAATTTCTTGATTTTTAATTCTTTGTAAGATGCCTTACCAATGACGTAACGCATCTTACTATTTACACCGTAGTTCTATCTACCTGTTTCGTCGTGTCTGCCACGATGTCTATCACAATGTAAAATACCATTTACAGCCCAGTTTTCGCGTTCAAATTCATCAATATGAACAGTTATCCATTCTGGTTTAGTATCCAAAGCTGTGACTAAGGCGTTAGTAATTGCTTCTACTAAATGCCGTTTTTTTTCGATGGAATGTCCTCTGGCAATTTTGACGGTGACAAATGGCATACTAATTTTCCTCGCAGTGTGGTTTTGTAGAGTGTCGCTGCTTTTGTGGAGGTTATGAAGAGATAGTCACTTTAGGCTTCTCGGTTGTTTGTTTTTGCAAAGTTTTCGAGAATCTGCCATATTTATAGTATGCTGCACAAGCTCCTTCTGATGACACCATACAAGTACCTATTGGTGTTTCTGGTGTACAAGCTGTACCAAATACTTTACACTGCCAAGGTTTGAGGACTCCTTTGAGTATTTCGCCACACTGACAAGCTTTATGATCGGCAACTTTACGATTAGGAATGATAAATTTTAATTCGGCATCAAATTGAGCATATTCATCTCTAATTTTTAAGCCAGAATAGGGGATTTCATCTAAGCCCCGCCATGCAAATGTGTCGCGGACTGCAAACACTTTGTTCATGGCTTCTAGAGCTATTTGATTACCAGATTTTTGGACTAATCTATTATATTGATTTTCTACTTCACAGCGATTTTCTACTATTTGTTGTAGCAGCATCCAAATAGATTGCAAAATATCTAATGGTTCAAAGCCGGAAACAACTATAGGTTTATGATATTTTTGGGCAATAAATTCATAAGGATCTGTGCCAATTACCATACTCACATGGCCAGGGCCGACAAATCCATCTAGTTGTAAATTAGGGTTATTTAATAAGGCTTGCAGGGCGGGAATTACCAGAACGTGATTGCAAAACATACTAAAATTAGTGATGTTTTCCGCCGCAGCTTGAAGGATGGTAAAGGCCGTGCTGGGGGCTGTGGTTTCAAAGCCTAAAGCAAAAAATACAACTTCTTTATCTGGATTATTTTTGGCAATTTGCAGGCTATCTAGGGGGGAGTAAACCATGCGGATATCTGCGCCTGTAGCTTTGGCTTGCAGCAAGCTGGTTTTGGAACCGGGAACGCGCATGGTGTCGCCAAAGGTTGCTAAGATGACGTTGGGGTTTTGAGAAATTGCGATCGCATCATCTAACCTACCCTTTGGCATAACGCACACTGGGCAACCTGGGCCATGAATTAGTTCGACATTGGCTGGTAATATTTCTTCAATACCATATTTGAAAATAGAGTGAGTATGCCCACCGCATACTTCCATAATTTTTATATGTTTATTTATTTGCTGGCTGAGTTTTTCAATTTCCCGGCGTAAGGCTTCTGCTTTTTCTGGTTCCCGAAATTCATCGACGTATTTCATAAATTGGGGAGTGGGGAGTGGGGAGTTGGGAGTTGGGAGTAGGGGGAGATGAGGGAGATGAGGAAGTAGGGGGAGGTAGGGGAGAATAACTAATGACTAATGACTAACTCATAACTGAAGCAATTTCTTCTAATAGTTTTAGGGTTTCTGCTGCTTCTTGTTCGTTAATTCTATTCATGGCGAAGCCGACGTGAACTAATACCCAATCTCCTAAACATGCTTCGGGGGGATGTTGTTCATCTACGATGCAGGCGATGTTTACTTGGCGTTTGACTCCGCCGACATCAACTATGGCTAGTTTATTGTTGATGTCGGTGATTTCGACTATTTGTCCGGGGATTCCTAAACACATTTTTATAGACCTTTTGTAGAGGTGTGAACCACAGAGGTACAGAGACACAGAGAGTTAATTATTTAAAATTTGTGCGGCTGTTATTACTGATTGTCCTAGTGAGATTCCGCCGTCGTTTGTGGGAATTTGGCTATGGGTGAGGGTATTAATTTCTAATTTTTTTAGTTGCTCGGTTACTAGTTGTAATAAGAGTTTATTTTGAAATACTCCCCCTGTCAGAACGACTTGATTAAATGAGTTTTGTTGACGGAGTTTTTTGACTGTCTCCAAGATGACATTAGCTAAACTTAGATGAAATTTAGCAGCTATAACTTGTTGTGGAGTTTGCTGTTTTAAGTCATCAAGCAATAATTGCCACATGGGGCTGGGGTCTATACAATAAATATTATCCGAAAAGATAAAATGAAAGGGATATATTCCTATTTCTTTAGGATGATTTAATGTAGTGACATCCGCTATGGCTTCTAGTGCGATCGCCGCCTGTCCTTCATAGCTGCATTGTTCTGGACAAATGCCAATAGCCGCAGCTACAGCATCAAACAGCCGTCCTACTGAAGAAGCTAGAGGGGTATTAATACCTTTTTCTACAAGTTGATTGAGTAAACTTATCGGCTTTTGCTGTAAAAGTTTGATAATCTCTAACTCGCTGTATTCTTGGCAACAATTATCCCAAAGATTGGCATTTAATAAGTGGGCGTAGGTATTGCGCCAAGGTTGGTAAATTGCCTGTTCACCGCCTATCATTGCCACTGTCTTAAATGTAGCTAGGCGTTGAAATTGACGATAGTCAGCTAAAAGAAATTCTCCACCCCAAATTGTACCATCCGCACCATAACCTAAACCGTCAAAGGCAATACCTAAAACTGGATTTGTATCTATGGGTATGCTATTTTCTGCCATACAAGCGGCAATATGGGCGTGATGATGTTGGATAGAATGCAGGGGGATTGTGTTAGCTGCTGCTAATTCTTTGCCGAGCTTAGTTGATAAATATTCGGGGTGTAAATCAATGGCGATCGCTTGCGGTTTATGTTGAAATAGATTTAAGTATAAATTGAGTGTATTTTGATAAGCATTAAATGCGGCAGCATTTTCTAAATCACCCACATGTTGAGATATAATTGCTTCGCCTTCTCGTAATAAACAAAAGGTATTTTTTAACTCACTACCCATTGCTAAAATCTGGGAAACATTATCAAATCCTGGCGGTAATTTAATCGGTGCAGGTGCATAACCCCTAGCGCGACGAATGATTTGAATTTTATCTTCAACCACCCGCACAATAGAATCATCGACTCGGTTAACAATTTCCCGATTATGTAGTAAGAAATAATCAGCTATTTTCCCTAACTTTTCCTTAGCCTCATCATTATCTATACATTGCGGTTCATCAGAAAGATTCCCACTTGTTAATACAATTGGGCGGTTCATTCGCTTGAGAATTAAATGATGTAACGGCGTGTAAGGTAGCATGAAGCCCAACGTATTTTCTCCTGGGGCGACAGATGGGACGATGGGGTGGGGAGTGGGGAGTGGTGAGTGGGGAGTGGAGGGAGAATTATTTAGCTTATTTTCCCAGTTATCAATCCTCAGTTGCCTTTTCTCCAATAAAACAATTGGTGCGGCTGGACTGGCTAATAGTTCTTTTTCTCTATCATTAACTAGACAATACTGTTTAATAATGCCAATGTCCCGCGCCATTAATGCGAAGGGTTTAGCATATCTTTTTTTACGCTGGCGCAATTTCTGTACAGCCGTCTCTTGCGTTGCATCACAGGCCAGATGGATACCGCCTATGCCTTTAATGGCGACGATTTCACCTTTCTGCAACAAGGTACAAACAGCATCCACATCATCCAACATTGAGAACATGGAAGCGGTTACGGGTTTACCATCAGCGCGTTCTAGCCAAGCTTTGGGGCCGCAGGTGTGACAGGCTACGGGTTGGGCGTGAAAGCGGCGGTTTTCAACATTGTGGTATTCCTTCTCACATTCTGGACACATAACAAATGCAGACATACTGGTGTTGCATCTGTCATAGGGAATGGCGCGAATGATGCTTAAACGGGGGCCGCAATGGGTACAGTTAGTAAAGGGATAACGATAAAAGCGGCTAAAGGGGTCAAATATTTCTCGCTGACATTCGGGACAAGTAGCCGCATCTGGGGGAATTTCTGTTCTGGCGGTACTATTTACACTAGGAGAAATCACAAAATCATCAAAGTTTAATTCACCCTCGTATGGTGTTCTGATGAGTTCGTTAATTTTCGCTAGTGGTGGACATTCTTGCTGTAATCTAGAAACGAATTGTGTTAAAGCTGCTTCACTACCAGAGACGCGAATTAACACACCCTGTCCATCATTACAAACATCCCCCCGTAAACCGCAGGCTTTGGCCAAACGATACACAGTAGGACGAAACCCTACACCTTGGACAGTACCACAAACTCTGATTTCCTCAGCAGCCATAATAATTCGTAATGGGCTACGCCCCGCTTCGCTAACGTAATTAAGACAGTATTTATTGAAATTGCCACAGCAAGATTCGGTTATTTCCAGAGTCAGATATTACTGCCGTGCTGCCACAAATCTTGACTCCGTAACACCAATTTAAGCTATCGCGTGTTGCTTGCCCGAAGTTGCGGTTTTCGCTTTTACTTTGGAAAGTGTTTTGTCCAGCGATCGCATCCGCCACCGCACCCTGCAATAATAATATTGACTCTCGCTTCCTCCATCCTAACAACCGGGAGTTAGCAGTATCCGCCACCAATAACCAATCTCCATCCACCGCCACCCCATAGGGCATACTTAAACTACCCGCACTAGGAAAATAAACCCCTTGGTTCATCTCCACAAAATCAAAACTTTTTTGTCCCAACACCACCGCACAAGGCGCATTATTTTCTGTGGGTATCCCTTGCCAAATCATCACCCGATTATTACCCGCATCGGTGACAACTAAATTATCATCCCAAATGGCAATATCATGACACCAGCGCATACTCGCAGCCGTGGGAGAACCGCCGCCGTTCTCATTACGAGAAATCATATCCGGCTGTCCCAAAACTATATCGGCGGGTTGTCCGTTTTCTGTTGGTAATTGCTGCCAAATTAATAGCCTTCTATTACCAGTATCAGCCACAAATAACTTGCCTTGATGATAGAAAACCCCATAAGGCCAGTGCATAGTATTAGCATCTGGTAATTGTTTACCTCGGTTTGATTCGTTATCAGTAAAATTAGCTTGTCCTAACACCAAATCTGCGGGAACATTGCTATCCTCTGGCAACTTATGCCAAATTAAAACACGATGATTCCAAGCATCCGCGACAGCTAAACCTGAATCACAGACACAAATACCCGTTGGTACACTAACCGTAGCCCTTCCTGGCATACCTTTAGCATTTTGTCCTTCATGATAAAAGTCTGGTTGTCCAATTACCCAGTCCGCCGCTTGGCTATCTGTCGTGGGTAACTTCCGCCAACCCAATAACCGATGATGTCCTGTATCTGATACCCATAACGGCCCTGTTTGGGATACCAAACAAGCACCACGCGGGCCAAACATCGTTGTCGGAGTTGGCGCTAGGGGAATTGCTAATAATTCAGGGTTGAGAATATCACCTAAAATTACCTGTGCGCCTTGAGGTGATAAGGGTATTTGAGAAATGGTTACTTCCGGTGGTAAGTTCGACATTAAATTATATTAAAAATAGTTTTTTATAAATAATGAGATGCACGCTGATATTATTTAAAATTACTAGCGTGCATTTGCCTGTATAAGTAGTTGCAGTTATCAATTGATTTTGACAGATTTATTTCCAATTTAAAACAACATTAACAGAACCATCATTATCTTCATAAAGACCCTTTACATCATTAGCTGCAAAATAAATGATTTCACCAGTTCTTAATTCAAAACTACCATTTGCACCTACAACAATACACTGACCCTGTTGTGTTTTCACAATTAAAGCGCCTAATGGATAACCTGGACATAGTTTCTTTGGATTAGCAGCAAAATTGCCGTCACCATCGGGTGAAATATATCCTTTTGGTAAATCATCTCCAGTCACATTTTTAGGAATCAAACTCCATTTTCCTTCAGCATGAAAACTTACTTGTATAGGTTTATTTTCAGGATTTTTAAATGGATTACCTTGCTCAGATGTAGAGTCAACTGTAACAGTTTGGTTGGATTGGGCTACTGTATTAGTTGGATTAGGCTGTGATGTTCCTGAAGAAGGCGATAAAGGCTTAACAACTTGAACAATTGCTAATATTCCTGTTAATACGCCTGCTATTCCTGTAAGAATACCGGGCATACTACTCCAGAAACTGGTATTTTGGCTGTTATCACTCATGCTATGTACCCTTAGTTATGAATCTATAATCAGGTTACTATTGGGTTACAAGTGGTATTGACAGCTTTTCGGAATTTTAAACAATATAATTTATAGTTGAATTTACTACGCTATCGCCATTCATCACTTCACAGCAATTACTGTCATAATTTCTGGACACACCGATTTAATCGCCTGTTCCACCCCTTGCGATAACGTCAAATTAGAAGCTGGACAACTACTACAAGTACCTATCAACCGCACCTCTACAGTATCCGGTGCTTTAATTGCGACTAACTCCACATCCCCATTATGACTTTTCAACCCCGGACGCACTTCATCAAGGGCTGCTTGCACACGTTGTAAAAGCGGTGGCTTGGGAGGTTTCACCAACTCGTGATAAAGCAAAACCCCATACACTACTTCATCTTTTACCGCATTTTGTAAAGCTGGTAAAGACTCCTGCTTCACACTTTTAATTAATCGCGTCAAAGCTTCCTTATGTAAATCCTCAATAGCCCTTTTCAACCCAACCACCACACCACGCTGAGTTTCATCCCATTCGGAGATAATAGCCTCATAGCGGCTAATTTCTGTTACTAATTCTTCTAGGTTAGTCATTAATCAAAAGTCCATAGTCAACAGTGAGATATTGCGTTCCTGTCGCCTTGCGTCGGAAAGCAACTATCGAACCTGTAAAGGTCAACAGTTAACCGTCAACAGTTTTTCACTTCATCCTTTAAGTAGGTGGACACAATTATTTATAAGACGCATTTCGACTACGCTCAATGCTCGTTAACCTGATTAGAAGAGGGTTGAGTTTCGACTACGCGGTAATCGAGCGTAGTCGAGATTCAACTCCCGCGCAGTCGAAACCCGGTGCTATCAAGTTAAGTTTAATTTAGTCCTTCTACTTACCCAAAATAACCCAGTGGTAAAATTAATCTCACCCGCTACTAAATTCGCCATCAAATCAGACACGAGATTTTCCTCTCAAACTAATTACTCATACTCACCCTAATTTCTGCCCCCACTTCCTGCAAAGCCTGGGCTACTGCTTCCGCCTGTTCTGTTTGTTGATATTGGCTGAATATTTCCCAAGCTTGTTGATAGTAATCTCTGGCTTGTAAAAGATTTCTAGAATTACCTAATTCTGGCTTTTCCGGGTTATCAGGTAAATTAAATAAGGCGTTTGCTTTGTTGGCGATTGTGTTAGCATACTCTAAAGGGGTATCTTGAGAGTTACGCACTTTTAAGGCTTCATTATAAGCAGCGATCGCTCGTAAATTATTTTCGATAGGATGGGAACTTTGTAAATATTGCAAGGCGTTACCCAGGTTGTTTTGCAACATTGCATATTCTCTGGGATGTTCAATCAAATTAATATACTTGAGTGCTGATTCAAATGTCTGTACAGCCAAGCCTTCATAGAGGTTTTGCTGTTCTGCACCGCCCGACATCGAAAGATAGGCGATCGCAATATTATTAGATAAAATCGCGTATTCTTGAGGATACTTCTCGCTCGTAAATACGCGCATCGCTTCCTGATAAGCTGCGATACTATCGGTTATCCTTGCCGCATTAAAAGCAACGAGAGACTGTAACACCAGTCCTAAATTCATCTGTGCTTCGGCGATTTCTTCTGGTACAGCTAATTGTTGGAGAATTGGCAAAGCCTCCTCATAACCAGCCTTAGCTTGTAAAAGCAATTCTGCACCCGCTTCAGGAATTGATTTTAACGCTCCAGCCATCCCAGCTTGCGATCGCGCTTTCCATAGAGAATAGTCTGTACCGCACATTTTAATTGCTTGTTGATATAACTCAACAGCATTCCACAAATCATCGGGAGTTTTTGGTTTTTTCTGCAAACCTTGCGCCAATTCGATCAACATCTGAATTTTTTCTTCAGTTGTTGCTGATTCCGATGCAATGGCTGCCATTGCAGCTTTGACTGTTGAATCTGTAATGCTGGGTGTCATCTAAGGTTATAAGTTGTTATGAACTAATGAAACGTTGATACACTTAGATGCAGTCAGATAACTTAGCTGCTGTTTTTCGCTATCAACTTAAATTAGAAGTAGTTTAACTCGCTGATTTTTCAGATAGTGAGGCAATTTTAACCAAAAATGTAAATAACTAGCCCATTTCCAAGTTACTTGATATTCTCGTTCCTCTGTGCCTCCGTGCCTCCGTGGTTATAAATAAGTATTTCCAACCACAGAGGAACGCAGAGGTTTAATCACTTCATTTTGAAGTCTTTGAGGAGAAAGGGCATCATTAACCCTGTTACCAAACTAGACAAAGTTACTGGGATACACAAAGGGATTGCTGCCTGTGCCAGCAGAACAAATATTAACAAACCGACAGTAATACCAATTAAGGTTTGCTGTAGGAAATGTAACGGATCGCGGATTAGCTTACCTTTGAAAAATAACTTAACAGAGTACCAACCTAATTCCAACATATTTTCTCCTAAAAACTACTCAAAAAGTTCAAGGCAAAAAAACCTAAAATTAAGGCAGGAATTGTACCTGCGGGTGCAAATAAAGCGCCTAACATAGCTGAGAAAGAATAACCGATATCTTTGCCAGCTAAAATCATGCCACCAATAGCACCACCAACCATCGATATAACTGTAGCTATCAGTAACCACAATAATCCGGTTACTAAAGTTATGTCACCAAATACCATATTGTTGAGAAATTCATCCATTTTCCCTGTTCCTTGTGATGTGTAACGGGTGATTTGTCATAAAAAAATTATTTTCTATTCGCCTGTATGTAGTGTTATGAGAATTTCCTATTCTTGATCGGCGATATAGATAAACCAAACTTGATGACAATTCCCATACCTAATAGTGGGGATTTTTACTTAATACTCAGTTACCAATTTCTCCGCACTATTTTAATAAACTTAATATATAACAATTTGTCTACAAAATTCTTCAGTATATGTGTATGTATTGAATACTCAAACTGCTGATTTTTCTGTATCAATATGTCACACAATTAATTTATAAGCATTACATCAAATATATATATGTGAAAACCTGCTTTTAAACAGTTACTTCTATTATTATTGCTAAAATTCTTGGAAATAAAAGATTTTAGAAAAAATGCTGTATTTTTACTTATAGAGAGATATCAAATAAACATATTTTTATATAGAAATTGTTTACAAAATAACTAAACAATTAAATATAACTTTTATTTTATTTTCTACCAAATATTAATTTTTATTTAATAAAATAAAAATGAGTAAAAAAGAACCTTATTGTGGAAAGTAAATCTCCTTAAACAGGTGCGACTCCACAAACGTAAACACCTGCGTCATACCTGATAAACAATCATCAAACACATAGCCAATGACTAACGTACTCTGGCTGCAAGGTGGAGCTTGTTCGGGCAACACCATGTCTTTTCTTAATGCCGAAGAGCCGACAGTCTGTGATTTAATTGCTGATTTTGGCATTAACGTACTGTGGCATCCCTCTTTGGGATTGGAACTAGGCGATCGCTTACAAACCTTACTTTGGGACTGCATCTTAGGCAAAACACCTTTAGATATTTTAGTATTTGAAGGTAGTGTCGTAAATGCACCCAACGGCACAGGCGAATGGAATCGATTTGCCGATCGCCCCATGAAAGCTTGGTTAACCGACCTCGCCAAAGCAGCGAATTTCGTCGTCGCTGTGGGCGACTGCGCCACCTGGGGCGGAATCCCCGCAATGGAACCAAACCCCAGCGAATCCGAAGGGTTGCAATTCCTCAAGCGTAAAGAAGGCGGCTTCTTAGGTAAAGACTATCGGTCTAAAGCTGGCTTACCAGTGATTAATATTCCCGGTTGTCCAGCACACCCTGATTGGATTACGCAGATATTAGTTGCGATCGCTACCGGACGCATAGCCGACATCGCCCTCGACGACCTCAACCGTCCGCAAACCTTCTTCAACACCTTCACCCAAACAGGTTGTACCCGTAACGTCCACTTCGCCTACAAAGCCTCTACGGCGGAATTTGGACAACGTAAAGGCTGCTTATTCTACGACTTGGGTTGTCGTGGCCCCATGACTCATTCCTCTTGTAACCGCATCCTCTGGAATAAGGTTTCTTCCAAAACCCGCGCCGGGATGCCCTGCTTAGGTTGCACAGAACCAGAGTTTCCCTTCTTTGACCTCAAACCCGGAACTGTATTTAAAACACAAACAGTCATGGGAGTTCCCAAAGAACTACCACCAGGAGTTAAGAAGAAAGACTACGCCCTTCTTACAATGGTCGCCAAAGATGCAGCACCAGATTGGGCAGAAGAAGACTTTTTTACTGTTTAGTCATTAGTCATTAGTCATTAGTTCATAGTCCAGATTTTTGGCTGTTGACTGTTGACTGTTGACTGTTGACTGTTGACCATTGACTATGGACAAATAATTATGGGAAGACAAACATTAGACATTTCGCCCGTCGGCAGAGTCGAGGGTGATTTAGACGTTCGGGTAGAAATTGCTGATGGACAAGTTGTTAATGCTTGGACACACGCCGAACTATTTCGCGGCTTTGAAGTAATCTTACGCGGCAAAGACCCCCAAGCCGGATTAATTGTTACGCCTCGTATCTGCGGTATCTGCGGTGGTTCTCACCTGACTTGTGCATCCTGGGCGTTAGATACAGCCTGGGGTACGGAAGTTCCCCGCAACGCAATTTTGGCAAGAAATCTTGGTCAAATTGTCGAAACAATCCAAAGCATCCCCCGCTACTTTTATGGATTGTTCGCCATTGACTTAACCAACAAAAAATATCGTAGCAGTCGCTTCTATGATGATGCAGTCCGCCGCTTCGCCGCCTTCACAGGTAAATCCTACGAACTCGGTGTAACCATATCTGCAAAACCTGTAGAAATCTACGCACTATTAGGTGGTCAATGGCCTCATTCTAGCTACATGGTTCCTGGCGGTGTGATGTGCGCCCCCACCCTCACCGACATTACCCGCGCTTGGGCAATTCTCGAATATTTCCGCACCAACTGGTTAGAACCTGTATGGTTGGGCTGTTCTTTAGAACGCTACGAAGAAATTCAAACTTACGATGACTTCATGGCGTGGTTAGACGAAGACATCAAACACCGTGAATCAGACTTGGGCTTTTACTGGCGCATGGGTCTAGATATCGGCTTGGATAGATATGGTGCTGGTGTTGGTAAATATGTCACTTGGGGCTATTTACCCCATGAGGATAGATACCAAAAGCCGACAATTGAAAGCCGCAATGCAGCCATGATTATGAAAAGTGGTGTGTATGACAGCTTCACAGACACTCACACTTTGATGGATCATACCTTTGCCCGTGAGAATACAACTCATGCTTGGTATGATGAAGGCACAGCAGATATCCATCCCTTTGACCGGACTACTAACCCCATCCAAAAGAACACCAAAGACTTTAATAACGCCTATTCTTGGTCTAGTGCAGTTAAACACCAAGACTTTGGACGTTTAGAAGCTGGTGCTTTAGCTAGACAATTAGTGGCTGGTGGTAAGCATGGTGAATCTTGGCAGCATTACGATGGTTTTATCCTTGATGTGTTCAAGCACTTCGGCGGCGCTAACATTCATGTGCGCCAATTAGCACGGGTTCACGAACAGGTCAAACTATACCGCGAAGCTGAACGCTGTCTGCGTGAGTTCGTCTTAAACGACCCCTGGTATATTAAACCCAAAGAGAAAGATGGACGCGGTTGGGGTGCAACAGAAGCTGCGCGTGGTTCTTTGTGTCACTGGGTGGAAGTAGAAGATGGCAAGATTAAGAACTATCAAGTAATTGCACCTACGACTTGGAATGTCGGCCCCCGTGATAGTGAAGGGGTTAAAGGCCCGATTGAGGAAGCTTTAGTAGGTACACCGATCGCAGATCCAACTGATCCTGTGGAAGTGGGACACGTCGCGCGATCGTTTGACTCTTGTTTGGTGTGTACTGTTCACGCCCACGATGCGAAGACCGGTGAGGAGTTGGCGCGTTTTCGCACTGCGTAGTTGAGGTGGAGATTTAAACGCGGAGGGGCGCGGAGGTTGGCGCAGAGGTACGCGGAGAGTTTGTTATGAGTAGGATGGCTAATGGCTAGTTTTTATTTAGTCATTAGCTCATTTAGTATGATTTCTTAGTCATCCGTATAAGAATGATATGATTATATAATTCTGTCTTGGTTACTGCTTAAAATATAGGTGAAATAATCACTTTAACAGTAAGGCCGTCTTTGTTACCACTTAAATCATTTTCAAGCCCTCGTGGATTGGCTATTTGCCCTTCTGGATCGTAAACAAAACAAATTAATATTTTGCAATCAGGATGAGTACGGTAACGTTCAATATCAATTATTAATTGCTCACCTACCTCTTTAGCTCCAAGACGATTACGAGCTTTTTTGACTTCAATCACTGTTTGCTCTTTTTTTAAGAGGAAATCCATGCGTGAATTACTACCAGCACGATTTGGTGTCCATTCTTCTGGTCTGACATCATCAAATTCTAGTAGCAATAATGAGTGAAGAAGGTCTTGCACATCGTATTCATCCTTTACATCAAGCGTTTCTCGATTCTCATGTCGGGAACGTAATTGTTTTACGACCCGGTGGAAGCGATTACATATCTGCTCAATAATTGATAAACAATCTCTACTATTAGCCGCAACACTATCATCCCAGTAATCAACAACTTCATCTATAAATGACTGAAGAATTGATTGAGCTTGATCTAGCCCATCACGGTACGCTTCTTGAAATGCAGAAGGTGGTGTTAGGTTTGATGCTACTACTACACTGAAGTTAATCTTATCAAAATCTTTAATATGGCGAGTTCTTTCTCCAAAGATTTTCTCAATTAATACTTGGGTATCTCTTTGCCACTTCGTAAACTCTGGAGAGAAAGATTTCTGTTGCTTTAGTTTAGGAATTGCTTCAATCTGCTGATTAAACTTTTCAATAGTCCTTTCTTTACTGAGCATAGTCTTAAGTTATTAATTTTAAAGGAAGTAATATTTCCTCGACATATATAATTAAATATACAGCTAATTGACTAGCGTATAATAATATTAGAAATTGCAATATTAATTGACATATTTTGTATGCCTGAAATTATCGAGATACCAGTTGATCTAACTCATTTTAAACTTCCCGAAGCCGTCCAAGAACGTCTTCAATTTTTGCTTGATCGTCAAGATACAGGCGAAACTCTTACCCAAGCAGAACGAAGGGAAGCCGAAGGGCTAATTGAGTTAGCAGAATTTTTATCTTTACTACATTTGCGTTCGCAGCGTGTCATGCAGCATGGATAAATGGTAACAATTCCAGTTGCTTTACGTCGATTAGTTATTCAAAGAGCATCTGATCGCTGTGAGTATTGCGGTTTATCCCAAGCAGGTCAAGCAGCAACATTCCATATAGATCACATTACTCCTGTAATAGCAGGTGGTACAACAACAGAAAATAACTTGGCTTTGGCTTGTGTATCCTGTTCACTTTACAAGGCTGCTCGACAAATCGTCGAAGACCCAGAAACAGGCGAAAAAGTACCCATCTTCAACCCTCGCCAACAAGTATGGACAGAACATTTTCAGTGGGATGGTGTACAAGTTGTTGGATTAACAGCTACAGGACGAGCGACTATTAACGCGCTCAAGATGAATCGTCCAATTATACTAGCGATTCGAGCAGAAGAAGAACTTTTAGGTCGCCATCCACCCTCCTAATAATCTAGTATGGTGGCAGTTGGTTAAAAAAACTACTACAGCTGATCGCTTGTTGAATTTCCACTCATCACTCGTTGGACAATCTGTTGTCTACTTTCCTGAAAACCTTGACTAGCTGCTCGAACGCGCTTCAGTACATCCGCAGAAGCAGTATCAGGAGAACCACTATTAAATGGCGGTTGGGGATTATATTCTATTTGTAGCTGAATTTCCTGTGCCAGAGTTTCGCCAAATAATTCTGCGGCGATCGCCAATGCAAAATCAATCCCTGCGGTTACACCTCCGCCTGTAATCCGATTGCGATCAATCACTATTCTTTGTTTAACTGCTTCTACACCCAACATTTCTAATAAATTCAACGATAGCCAATGAGTAGTAGCACGATAGCCTGTAAGTAAACCAGCCGCAGCCAAAAGTAAAGAACCAGTACATACAGATGTCACGTAACGCGCTTGTTCCCCTTGGGTTTTGAGAAACTCTAAAAAGTTTTTGTCTTCCAGTTTGGCATTAATTCCTGGGCCGCCAGGGACACACAACACATCTAAATTAGGCGCTTCGGCAAAAGTTGTATCTGGGAGAAAAGTTAAACCGCGATCGCTCTTAATCGGTTCTAATGTTTCTGAAAGCAAGTATAAATTTGTCTTGGGAAACCTTGTAAATACTTCATAAGGCCCGGTGAAGTCTAGTTGTGTCACGCTAGGAAACAGGACAATTCCTATTGATACGGAATGAGTTATTTCTGTACTACTCATAATTGGCACGTTAAATAAGATAATTTTCTCAGTATTACCGCTTACTTTGCCAGAGTGGCTAAGTAGGCTTGAGGACTTCAACATCAAGCTAGTTTAATGGTAATTGGTAATCAGAAGCTCGATAATGACATTAGTTACTGATATTAGGAAGCTGATAGCGCGTGATTAAACCACAGGTAGCATCTTACGGTTCTTGGAGTTCCCCCATCACAACAGACTTAATTACTGCACGTACCATTGGGTTGGGACAAATTACTCTTGATGGTGAAGACACTTATTGGAGCGAGTTACGGCCTTCAGAGCAAGGCAGAACAGTTGTAGTGCGTCGGAGTGGAAATAACCAAATTCAAGATGTTACTCCGGCTGGGTTTAATGTGCGTACCCGTGTTCATGAATATGGTGGTAGCTCTTATTTCATCTTTGATGGCACTGCTTACTTTAGCAACTTTGCAGACCAACGCCTTTATCGTCAAGATATTAATACTGAACCGCAAGCTATTACACCCATAGTTGCTGTGCGCTATGCAGACGGAATTTTTGACGGTCAACGCCAGCGAATTATATGTGTATCCGAGGATCACAGCATTGCTAACAGTGAGCCTATCAATACTCTGGTGAGCTTGAGATTAGCAGGAGATATTAAACCTTTAGCCTCTGGAAATGACTTTTACTCCTCACCTCGGTTGAGTCCTGACGGTTCTCGCTTGGCTTGGCTGACTTGGAACCATCCTAATATGCCGTGGGATGGTACTCAACTTTGGGTGGGGGAATTTCTCGCAGATGGTAGTTTAGGTAATACTCAACAAATTGCTGGTGGTGTAAATGAATCCATATTTCAACCAGAGTGGTCTAGCGATGGCACACTGTACTTTATTAGTGACCGCACTGGTTGGTGGAATCTATATCGTTGGCAAGATGGACAGATACAAGCGTTGACACAAATGGAAGCAGAATTTGGTCGTCCTCAATGGCTTTTGGGGATGTCTACTTATGCTTTCGAGTCCGCTAACCGTATTATCTGCACATATACTCAACAAGGTATTTGGTACTTAGCTAGTCTTGATACAACAACAAACCAGTTGCAACCACTACCAACACCATATACAGAAATTAGCGGAATTAAAGCAAGCGCAGGACGAGCAGTTTTCTTAGCAAGTTCTCCAACTGAATCAACGGCTATTGTGCAACTTGATTTATCTACGGAAAAACTAGAAGTATTACGGCGCTCTAGTGATGTAACTATTGACCCTGGTTATCTTTCCCTTCCTCAACCAATTGAGTACCCAACCACCAACGGTCAAACCGCCTATGCCATATTTTATCCACCCCAAAACCGTGATTACACTGCCCCAGAAACGGAAAAACCCCCTCTGATTGTCAAAAGCCACGGCGGCCCAACCGCAGCAGCTTCTAGTAGTCTGAGCTTTAGTATTCAATACTGGACTAGCCGGGGTATAGCTGTTTTAGATGTCAATTATGGTGGTAGTACAGGTTATGGACGGGAGTATCGTCAAAGATTAGATGGTCAGTGGGGAATTGTCGATGTAGATGATTGTGTCTTTGGCGCACGTTATCTAGTAGAACAAGGATTAGTTGACGGCGATCGCTTGGCTATTTCTGGTGGTAGTGCGGGTGGATATACAACGCTTTGTGCTTTGACTTTCCGTGATACCTTCAAAGCTGGTGCTAGTTACTTTGGAGTCAGTGACTTAGAAGCTTTAGCAAGGGATACACACAAATTTGAATCGCGGTATTTAGAAGGTTTAATTGGTGCTTATCCACAACAGCGACAGCTTTATCAACAACGCTCTCCCATCAATTGGGTTGAGAATCTTGCCTGTCCGGTAATTTTTTTCCAAGGACTAGAAGATCAAGTAGTTCCACCCAACCAAACAGAAGCAATGTATAAAGCATTACTAGTTAAAGGTGTGCCAGTTGCTTATGTTCCGTTTGCGGGTGAACAGCATGGCTTCCGTAAAGCAGAAAATATCAAAAAATCCCTAGAAGCCGAACTCTACTTTTATTCACGTATCTTCTCTTTTGAACTGTCAGAAACTATTGAATCGATAATTATTGAAAATGCTTGATTTCTCTTAATATCCAGCGCAATATCCATAAGGCAGTTAACACATTGTTATTGAGCATCATATAAGTAGGTGGATACAATTACTTAGAAGACGCATTTCGACTGCGCTCAATGCTCGTTTACCTGATTAGAAGAGGGTTGAGTTTCGACTACGCGGTAATCGAGCGTAGTCGAAACCCGGCGACCTCAAGTTAGGTTTAATTTAGTCCTTCTACTTATTAAATCTGGATTTTTTAGCAGCGAGATGATAACTTTACAAACTCCTAATGAATGGATACAGAAATTCAGTAGTTCTACAATTTACGTGAGCAAAGACCGTACATAAAATTTACTGTATATTCAGCATCTACTAATAGGTGATTCACTCCTCAACAGCGAGGCTGAACTTCACCTAAAACTATTGTTTCTCGTGCAGGCTGGCTAAAGAAAATGACTCTACTAGAGACAAGTAACACTCCGGTTGGTGGCTACGCACCAGATTTTGAATTACCAGGGATTGACAATCAAGTCCACCATCTTAGCCGTTACTTGGAAAGTTTTCGGGCAGTTGGCGTGATTTCTTTATGTAATTACTGTCCTTATGTAAATCTATATTTAGATAGAATTAAAAATATTCAGGCAGAATTTGCGGCAGAGGGTTTGATTTTAATTGCCATCAATGCTAGTGATATTACCGAAGGAAGTTGGACAAGCCTAGCAAGTATGAAAGCCTTTGCCCAGCAGCACCAATTAAATTTCCCTTACCTATGGGATTCTACCCAAGAAGTTAGCCGCACTTTTGGCGCAACAACAACACCGATGGCCTTCTTGATCGACACTCATGGTATATTGCGATATAGAGGGCAGATTGACAATCATCCTCACAAGCCATCATCTATAGGTGAAGACTATCTGCGAAATGCGATCGCTGCTCTGTTAAAAGGCGAAAAAATACCAGTACCTGAAACGGAACCAGTAGGCACTTCATTGATCTGGCGTATATAGACATAGACAGTCATTGTACTGCTATCTTAAATTGGAGGCACTTGCAACTTTTTTGATAAAGCGGAACTTCATGGGAACGAATTACCGACGGGTTTTACTCAAACTGAGCGGTGAAGCCTTAATGGGCAACATGGGTTATGGTATTGATCCAGAAGTGGTCAAAGAAATAGCCCAAGAAATAGCAGAGGTGATAGCCACTGGCGTTCAGATTGCCATCGTCGTTGGCGGTGGTAACATTTTTCGTGGCGTTA
This sequence comes from Nostoc sp. MS1, assembly GCF_019976755.1. Taxonomy (NCBI): domain Bacteria; kingdom Bacillati; phylum Cyanobacteriota; class Cyanophyceae; order Nostocales; family Nostocaceae; genus Nostoc; species Nostoc sp. MS1. The sequence continues at coordinate 1,452,986 of NZ_AP023441.1, read as the reverse complement.
AAGCCGCTTCGGCGGGGATGGATAGAGCCACAGCCGATTATATTGGTATGATCGCCACGGTCATGAACGCCATGACACTACAAGATTCACTAGAACGCATAGGAGTCCAGACGCGGGTACAAACTGCGATCGCTATGCAGGAATTAGCTGAACCATATATCCGCCGTCGAGCCATCCGTCATCTAGAAAAGGGACGGGTGGTTATTTTTGGTGCGGGTTCCGGTAATCCATTTTTTACCACAGATACAACAGCAGCATTAAGAGCAGCAGAAATAGACGCAGAAGTAATATTTAAAGCGACTAAGGTAGATGGGGTGTATGATGCAGACCCCGAAATCTATCCTAACGCCAAACGTTATAACAGTCTCACCTACGCCCATGTCTTAAATCAAGACTTGCGCGTAATGGATAGTACGGCGATCGCCCTTTGTAAAGAAAATAATATCCCTATTCTTGTATTTGACCTAACAACGCGAGGAAATATCCGCCGCGCTGTTTTAGGAGAATCCATCGGTACCCTTGTGGGAGGTTCTTGTGAAATTAGCTGAAGCTGAAAGTAAAATGCAACATACTGTTGAGGCTACTCAACGGTCATTTAATACAATTAGGACTGGCCGAGCCAATGCCAGTCTACTAGATAAGGTATCTGTAGAATACTATGGTACACCTACACCCTTAAAATCCTTGGCAAACATTAGCACACCGGATGCTACCACAATACTGATTCAGCCATACGATAAAGGCAGTCTAAATATTATCGAAAAGGCTATTTCTCTATCAGATGTGGGTTTAACACCTAGTAACGACGGTTCTACAGTGCGCTTGAATATACCACCTTTAACAAGCGATCGCCGTAAAGAACTAGTCAAACTTGCTGCTAAGTACGCAGAAGAAGGTCGTGTTGCTATTCGTAACATCCGCCGTGACGCGATAGACTCAATTCGCAAACAAGAGAAAAACGCCGAAGTTTCCGAAGACGAATCTAAAGACCTACAAGACAAACTGCAAAAACTCACCAATAAGTACACCGCCAGAGTTGACGAATTATTGGCTGAAAAAGAAAAAGACATCTCCACAGTCTAATTTATTTCCTGGCTGGAGGACATTAGGTTCTTCAGCCTTTTTATCAACAGTCAACAGTCCATAGTCAACAGTCAACATTGGGAATTATGTACGACGTTATTATTGTCGGTGCTGGGCCTGCGGGTGGCGCAGCAGCATATCATTTGGCCAAAAAAGGGCATTCAGTATTAATTTTAGAAAAAGAATCCTTACCTAGATATAAACCATGTGGTGGGGGAGTGTCACCAATAGTTGCCGAATGGTTTGACTTTGACTTTAGCCCCGCAATTTCTCTGAAGGTAGACTCGTTTCGTTTTACCTGGAACTTAGGCGACCCTGTAGAGGCGGAAATTGGTACGAAAGAACCAGTGTGGATGGTGCGCCGGGAAGTTTTTGACCATTTTTTAGTACAGCAAGCGCAAAAGCAAGGCGCAGAACTGCGAGATAATACAGAAGTAACAGGAGTTGAATTTAGTAGCGATCGCTGGCAAGTTAACACAGCAAATGGCCCCGTTACTGGACGCTATTTAATCGCGGCTGATGGTGCTAAAGGCCCGATGGCAAAATGGCTAGGCTTCAAAGACCGTAAACGCCGTTTAGCTGGTGCATTAGAAGCAGAAGTTCCCGCCGATGTTGAAGATAAATCGACAATTCACTTCGAGTTCGGTTTAGTCAAAAACGGCTATATTTGGAACTTTCCTAAAGAAAATGGTTATTCAATTGGTGTAGGAACCTTTATCGGTGGACAACCCCAAGATTTTAAGAAAATTTTGGTTGAATACTCTAAATTATTTAATATAGATGTCCAGACCAGTAAGCAATATGGTCATCCTATCGCCTTATGGGATGGTAATCAGAAGTTACATACACAAAACGCTATCTTGGCGGGAGAAGCAGCTTGTGTAGTTGACCCCATGACCGCAGAAGGTATTCGTCCCTCAATTTATAGTGGTGTTCACGCCGCAGCCGCAGTTGACAAAGCCCTTTGTGGTGATATCAACGCTTTAGAAGAATATACCAAAATCATCCATGAAACTTGGGGTGCGGAAATGGCTTGGGCGCAAAAATTAGCAGGTGCATTTTATCGCTTTCCTAGCGTTGGTTATCAAGTGGGTGTTAAGCGTCCCACTGCACCCAAAGTTATGGGGAAAATCCTCTGTGGTGAAATGTCCTACAGCAGTGTTGCTGGACGCGCCCTCAAGCGTTTAATTCCAGGTTTTAGGGGTTAAAATTTATTCATAGTGCTGTGGTACTGACTATTAAGTTTGTGGCTCTGGCTCTATACGCCCCATGAACTGATTTTTGACACTTCCCCGACTGTTTAAATTTCGCTTGTCTTACGACACGCTACGCGAACGCTCATTTAAACAAAAAGTCGGGGGATTCTTAAGAGTCCACAGATGAACTCGTAATGGCGTAGTCAATGCGCCTCTACTGACTCCATTGAGGTTAATCCCCAATGTTGCCGCTACTTTGGAAAGTATATTTGCTGCACCATTGGCATCAGCATTTATATACCAATTGTTTGCAGTACGAAATAATCCGCGTTTTAAGTAAGTCGGTGGGAAAAACAAAGCTAAGTTAAGAAAGGTAAACAAGGCTATAATCCTCTTCCCTTCTCCGCAGTTGCTCCACTTGGGCAAAGCCCAAGACCGCACTGCTCTCTGCCTTCTGCCTCCTGCCTTGCCATAGCGATAATTTTTAACACTGAGCTACTTACATTGAAGTCCTACCTCATATTCCATACGGCGACTGGGTTTCAGTTTTGAATAGACTAGTTCATTTGTTCGCTTTGAAAGGGCTGGCATTGCCCACCCTACTAACCACAACTACCTCCTATATTAAAGTTTGCAAATAATTGAGGCATGAGCGTCTAGATATGCTCTCTCTGCACAAAAATTATAACTACTGCTGAACTAACATATAGAAATCAACAGGATTGATGGTAAGGAATACCGACGCATCATTCAAAGAGGGTATTTTCTACCAAATTCTGAAGCAATGCCAGTACAAAATAAGTCATCTGAAGGGTAAGATTTTTCAGATTGCTGAATTAATTGGAAAATGGCAGAAGTTAAGTTATAATTCCTAGAACTCAAGAAGTTTTAGTCAGAAGATGGTGACATTCCTAGCAATAGTTCATCATCCGCGCTAGAATAAAACTCCAATCTTGAGCTAGAATGTAGCCCTAAGCAACTACCAATCTTACAGGGCAGGTTGTGATCAAAGGTTTCTAGCGAAAAGCCCCTGGCTTCTACCAAATTCAACAGGGGAGTTAGTTATCCTGGTGCATCTACCAATCATCGGTTAGTATTAACCAAACTAGGGAGTTAGTTATCCTGGTGCATCTACCAATTAATTGTTCTATTTTTAGTTACAGTCTTCCGGATAAATTCATTGAAAGGTCGTCTGTGCTTCAATTCTAATAGAAAACCCCTAGTGGTGGCAGCCAGCTAGGGGAGTTAGTTATCAGGGTGCATCTACCAATTAACTGTTCTACAATTCAACAGGATATTCCGGATGAAAATGTCACAAATGAAGTTGCTTTTTCCACAAAAAAAGCTCTTAAAGTGGCAGCCACTAGGGAGAGTTATTTATTAGGGTAAGTTCATTAAAGTAATTAGTGTATTCATAGGCAATCAGTATATTTCCTGCAATCTGAGGATTAATGGATTTACTGATTGCTAAACAAAAAAAGCCCCTAGTCAGTGTAAGCCAACCAGGGGAGTTAGTTATCAGGGTGCATCTACCAATTAATTGTTCTACCTATTCCCTACCTGTCCCGGATAAATTTCTAAAATTAGGCAAAAAAAGCCCCCAGTTAGTGTAAGCCAACAAGGGGAGTTAGTTATCAGGGTGCATCTACCAATTAATTGTTCTATCTATTCCCTACCTGTTCAGGATGAATTTCTCAATTAGGCAAAAAAAAGCCCCCAGTTAGTGTAAGCCAACAAGGGGAGTTAGTTATCAGGGTGCATCTACCAATTAATTGTTCTATCTATTCCCTACCTGTTCAGGATGAATTTCTAAAAATTAGGCAAAAAAAAGCCCCTAGTCAGTGTAAGCCAACAAGGGGAGTTAGTTATCAGGGTGCATCTACCAATTAATTGTTCTATCTATTCCCTACCTGTTCAGGATGAATTTCTCAATTAGGCAAAAAAAAGCCCCTAGTCAGTGTAAGCCAACAAGGGGAGTTAGTTATCAGGGTGCATCTACCAATTAATTGTTCTATCTATTCCCTACCTGTTCAGGATGAATTTCTCAATTAGGCAAAAAAAAGCCCCTAGTCAGTGTAAGCCAACAAGGGGAGTTAGTTATCAGGGTGCATCTACCAATTAATTGTTCTATCTATTCCCTACCTGTTCAGGATGAATTTCTCAATTAGGCAAAAAAAAGCCCCTAGTCAGTGTAAGCCAACAAGGGGAGTTAGTTATCAGGGTGCATCTACCAATTAATTGTTCTATCTATTCCCTACCTGTTCAGGATGAATTTCTCAATTAGGCAAAAAAAAGCCCCTAGTCAGTGTAAGCCAACAAGGGGAGTTAGTTATCAGGGTGCATCTACCAATTAATTGTTCTATCTATTCCCTACCTGTTCAGGATGAATTTCTAAAAATTAGGCAAAAAAAAGCCCCTAGTCAGTGTAAGCCAACAAGGGGAGTTAGTTATCAGGGTGCATCTACCAATTAATTGTTCTATCTATTCCCTACCTGTTCAGGATGAATTTCTCAATTAGGCAAAAAAAGCCCCTAGTGGTGGCAGCCAGCTAGGGGAGTTAGTTATCAGGGTGCATCTACCAATTAATTGTTCTACCTATTTCCTACCCGTCCCGGATAATTTTGTCTAAATTATGATGGTATTTGCTGGATTAGAGTTTACGCTTTAAGTTTGTATAAGGATATAAAACTAAGATGTAGAGTCTATATTCTTCCCTCACACCCCTACACCCCTAAAGGTCAGCCATAAGGAATTGATGAACTTTCCCTACCCAAGACAGTACAATAATCTCAGTATGTGTTAGTTATAGAAAAAACCCCTAGTCGGTACTATCCAACTAGAGGAGTTGAAGATCAAGGTGCATCTACCATCAAAATGTTCTGGGCGGATGCCAGCTAATCCGGATAAAGTTGTAAATGTACCAGCAAAACCGAGTAATGTAACATTCTTGGTTTGTTGGATCTCAACTAACAGAGGGAGTGGCAAATCGAATTGAAACTTTGGCGTTTCAAGATAGATTGAGGAGGCAAGCAGGAGAAGTTGTGTCCCAGGAATTTCACATTTCTGTAACCCCAGTAGGAAAAGATGATTATTTGGTGCGGACTGAGAAAGTCGCGCCTGGGGTTCCTTTGGCGGAAGAACTGGTGACTTGGCCTGTGGCTGACTGGTTGGCGGCGGCTGGGCATTTAATGAATGACCCATTAAAGTCTGTATTACAGGGAGATATGTTTCTCTCTAATGGGCGGGAAAGTGCGATCGCTAGAAATTCGGTTAACTTAGTAGCACTGGGTCAACAACTATATAATGCACTGTTTCAAGGCACTCTCAGAGATAGCTGGATTACTGCCCAAGGAATTGCCCAAAATCATCAACAAGTATTGCGTTTACGACTAGGGCTGAAGGATATTAGGTTAGCACGTTTGCCTTGGGAAGTTATGCACGCAGGCGATCGCCCTTTGGCAACTGGCCCCTACATTGCTTTCTCTCGTTATCAAAGTGGCATTTCTCCTGGTTCCCGTTTACCTTCAACAAATAGACTCAAGCTTTCAGATGATGGTGTTGTCAGAGTTTTAATGGTACTCTCATCACCTGCCGATAAGACGAGTTTGGATTTACTCAAACAAGAATCTATTAGGCTACAAGCCGAACTCCATCGTCAACTACCCAGAACCATCGAAGGCGGTAATTATCTGCCAGAAATTGATCTGACTTTACTTAACCAACCAGGTAGAGAAGAATTAACCCAAGCCCTAGAACAAGGCAGATACCATGTTTTACACTACTCCGGTCACAGCAACTTAGGGCCGAATGGTGGGGAAATTTATTTAGTAAGTAGTCGCACTGGCTTAACAGAAACCCTCACTGGTGATGATTTAGCGGGTTTGTTGGTGAATAATAATATTCAGATGGCAGTGTTTAACTCCTGTTGGGGTGCATACACAGCTACCTTAGATAACAACGACTCAGGTGAACGCAACCTTACAGATAGTTTAGTCAAGCGTGGTATTCAAAGTGTGTTGGCGATGTCAGAACGCATTCCTGATGAGGTGGCGCTGACTTTAACACAATTGTTTTACCGTAACTTGAGTCAAGGATACCCGGTGGATTTATGTGTGAGTCGGGTACGTCAAGGATTAATTTCTGCTTACGGTTCCCATCAGCTATATTGGGCGTTACCAATCTTATATTTCCAGCCGGGGTTTGATGGCTTCCTGAGTGCCAAAATTGCCACTGCTACTAATGTAGATTCATTAAACGAATATAGTTCACCTCTGCCAGCTAATACCACAGCCGCTTACTCTGGTGTACTAGACGATGCGGATATGGGTTTGCCTATAGAAGAGATGATTTCCTCTGGGTTGGCGCGTGACTCTGGGTTGGACTGGTTGGGTGAAGAAACTTGGGGCGATCTCGTCGATGAAATTGAGTACGATGATCCCACTTATGCAGAGGATTCGGCTTTTGTTTCGGATATATTTCGTCAACTAGATCAGCAAGGTATCAGGGATGAAGAACCTGATTTACCTCCAGAAATGGGGCAACCTTTAGTAGATAGTCATTTAGAACGGCAGATTTCTCCTGCACCAAGGGAAGATTACGCAAGTATCGTCCCACCAGCAAATCATCAAACTGCCCAAAACCTGAGTCAAGAGTTAGAAAAATTCCGTCTGTTGGCAGCCAGAGATCGTGTCCGGCGCAAGCGTTGGCAATTTGCTGGGATAATTGGCGCAGGTGCGATCGCCGCTATACTGATTTTTACTTGGTGGTGGCAAACTCGCCGCATATCATTAGTCCGTGATTTACCCCCAATTCCCGCACCATCCGTAGTGGAAACTCCTCCCCAACCAATGGATTTAAGGCAAATGCCTACAGGAATGGTAACAGCTACAGCTACTACAAAATTCAATCAAGGCGATTTAAAAGGGGGGTTAGCAGCTGTAGAAGAATTACTTAATCGCAACGCTTTAAAACCTGCCCAAGCTGCATTGAGTTTAGTACCATCAGACCAAAATAAGCAAGCTGCTGTCAACTTCCTCAAAGGACGATTAGCTTGGCAGGCTATCCAAACAGGAGATAAACAATACAGTATTGATGATGCCCGTCGATATTGGGAAACTGCGGTGAAAGCTAACCCAAATTCATTCAAATATACCAATGCTTTAGGATTTGCTTATTACGCTGAAGGTAATATTAACCGAGCAAATGACACTTGGTTCCAAGCATTAAATTTAGCACTTAAACAAGGAAGTACAACTTTATCCGCAGAAATACCCCCCAGATCAGATGTGCCACTTGAAGCATTACCAGCCTATGCTGGGTTGGCTTTGGGGATGTATAAATCTGCTCGTGATTTACCCCCAGATAAACAAGCACAATATATGAATGAAGTTATCAAATTACGCCAAGCTGTTCTAGAAAAAGACCCGGTAAATTATCAGCTAGACGAATTAAGCAAAAATTGGCTCTGGACAGAACCAATTTTAAAAGACTGGCGATCGCTCCTACAATATAATCCCAAAAAGAGTAGACCGTCCCAATGAAACTTTGCCAATTCTCCATCTAAGGTCAGCCAAGAGGCGATCGCCGTAGGAACAACTGAGTAATATAGTAGGTGTTGCCTACTCGCCACACGCCTACACCTGTCTCTGCATATACGGAACGGAGAATATTTTCTCGGTGTCCTGGGCTGTTCATCCACCCTTCAATAGCTGATGGTACAGGATAAGGAATATTTGTACTGGTATAGAGATTTTCACCCACTACCCAATAATAAATGCCACCAGCCCTAACTCTATCTACTAGGGTGCTACCATCTGCGCCAGTATGACTAAAAAATTTCTTTTCCGCCATTTGTCGGCTGTAATTCCGGGCTACTTGCGCTAACTGGACGTTATTTTTGAGGGGTTGCAGCCCGTTTTTTTGCCTAACTTGGTTGATACCTTGACGCACGGCTGCTTCAATTTGGGCAGTTGTGGCAGATTCGGCAGGAATTTGTGGTCTTGGTGGCTGATTTGATTGTAATCCGACTACTGGCAGAGGTGGTAAAGATTCGATGATTTGTTCGCAGCCAGTGGATAATAGAGCGATAGCTCCCCACATTATCCATATCTTTTTTCGTAACATATTTTGAGAGTTGTAACGTAGATTCACTTTGATGTTCTTATTTATTTATCAGTTAAGTAGGTGGACACAATTATTTAGAAGACGCATTTCGACACTTCTCTGCGAGACGCTCCGCGAACGACAAGCTCAGTGACCACTACGCTCAATGCTCGTTAACCTTATTAGAAGAGGGTTGAGCGCAGTCGAAACCCGGCGCTATCAAGTTAAGTTGAATTTAGTCCTTCTACTTATCAACTAATTTGGTAATTTTTAACAGACTAAAGCAGCTAATAGCTTCTAAATTAACAACCTTAATTTAGCTAACTGGCATAATAATGAAAGCAGTAAATACAGACGGTTGAAATAAAGTAAACGTTAGATAATCTGTATATTTAACTGCAAAAAATGAGGGGAGTTAACTGCGGAATTGTCGTAATTGTTGTTTTTTACCTTAATTTCGCAGAGGGGTTTATGAGCCAAATCGACATCGGCAAACTTCATCTTTGGGTACAAGACAGAGATACTGTGTTAAAATACAGCACTCATGTAGAGTGGCGTTATGGTGAAAAACCAGACTATACCCATTCTAATGAAAAATTTGCTCAAGAAAGTACCCGTAATCACCCAGCCAATTCATTAGAAACACTGGTACAAAACCTAGTCCGCACCTTTGATATTGAAGCCAACTTCAAGACAAATCCTAATCAGTGGCTATCTGTTGTTCCCGATCAATTCCGCATGAGTACTAACGGTGGTTCTCGTTATACCATCACTGACTTGATTAACTCAGGTACTTATAAATTAATGATTGGGAATACCAAAAATTACAAAGCCAGTGAGGAAAATTTTGTCACTTCAACTAATCTATTTTATACAGCCTTTCCCGATGGTTTCTTGTGGGAAGTGCTAGAAGTTTATTCTGGGCCACCAAATATTGTTTTTAAATGGCGACACTGGGGACAATTTACAGGCCCATACAAAGACTACGCACCTACAGGCGAGACTATAGAAGTCATTGGTACTAGCTTTGTTCGTGTCACCGATGATTTAAAAATCCTTTCTTTGGAACACTATTACGACAACACCAACTTCCTAGCAAAGCTGACATCTGGTGGTAAATTAGCCAAAACACCGGAAAACCAACAAAAAAAATCCACTTCTATTTGGCGCAAGTTATGGAATTTCATTAGCAAACTTTGGCGACGCGAAGAAAAACCTACTAGTGCAAATATACAAGCTAGTCGTTGTCCTTTTGCTGTGGTGAAGTGAGGGACTGTTGTCATCAGTCCATAGTCCATAGTCCATAGTCAACAGTCAACAGTTTTTCTCCTCTGCTTCCTCATCTCCCCTTCTTTCTCAATATATCCCTCAACCACTGCTCTACGCGATCGCCCATTGCTTGTTGAGAATATTCTGTTTGGGCTTGTTGGCGACAAGCATAGCGATCAATTTCGTCTAAGCGTTTAATCGCATTAACTAACCCATCCACACTATCTGGTTCTACTAAAAAGCCTGTTTCACCATCTTTGACAATTTCCGTTAACCCACCACGACGATAAGCTATCACGGGTACACCGCAGGCTAAAGCTTCAATTGCCACATTCCCAAAGGCTTCTACCCAGCGTGGCGTAACTAACAACGCCCGACATTGGCCTAATTCTTGTTGTAGTTGTTCTGTTGGTAAGAAACCCCGATAGATAATGGGTGCATCAGGGTATTTTTGCAAAATGTCTTGCCAATATTGTTCATTTTGCTTAAAACCGAAAATTTTTAAATGAATACCTGTAATTTTCGCGGCTGCAACTGCATCCTCTAAAGCTTTTTCTGGAGCTATTCTCCCCACCCAAGCTAAAAAATCACTTGGTTGGGCGCAAAATTGATATATGGATAAGTCCATACCGTTAGCCAGACAACGACATTTATCTGCAAAGGTAAATGTCTGTGCTTGAGAGAGGGTATGTACACCAATAGTTTGAGGAAAATTAGTAGCAACTTGCTCAATTATCGAGTCCATTGCATCAGTCAACGAACCCATGCTGATTAAATGCGCGATCGCAGTGCTAAAAAATGGCGTTAAATATAGAGGCAGCCAATCATAGGCATAGTTGACAATTACATCATAATCGGACTGCACTTGCCGAGCATAATCCCACATATTGGCTAACACAGAGTTTTTCGGCAAAACAATCGGTTCATTACGGGTTTGAGTTTGAGCTGGTGTTTGCACTTCACCAGCAATTTCTACAACGGGTATACCTTTGACTATCGACCCTTGAGGAGCAACAATTGTCACATGATGCCCACGCCGCACCATTTCCTGAGCAATATTGTTAAGAGTAAGTTCAACCCCTCCCCCAACACCCGAACCAATTGCACCCACAGGCGTAGATAACATCAGCAACTTAAGCAAGTTGCTTTGGTCTGTAATCATTTTGCTATGCTCCCCATTCAAAATTCCAAATTATAGCAGAGGAGCAGAGAATAATTTTTGACTATGGACTAATGACTAATGACTATATTCAAACCCATTTCCGATAACAACGAGCTGTAATGAAGTAGGGGTGAAAAACTTCTAAAAGCTGCATCTAGAAATGAAATCCTTGTAGATGTTGTTTTAAATTAAATGAATCATCCAAATAAGGTTTAAGGAAAGATGGGGCTGATATTGTACTCATAAAAGTTCGTTTATTCTCTACTCTGCTATAGCTTTTCGTATGCTGTAGGCGATCGCTCGTATAAGCTCGGTAAAAAGCTCCTCGCAGTATATCCTATAACAGTTGTCAGTTGTTTTTTCTCCTCTGCTCCCTCATCTCCCCAACCTTATTCCCATCAAAAGCTGGTATAAACCTTATCTATGGGCTATCCTAAATTTTGACTTTTGCAACAACATATTGATGAAATCGGCAATCTTACCTGAACCGCTCAAAAGAGGAGATTTACTGCGAGTTATTGCGCCTAGCGGTGCTTTACGAGAATTTGCAGCTTTGCAGCAGAGTGTAGAAATTTGGCGATCGCGCGATTATCGTGTAGAAATTAGTCCTGATATTGATCAGCGTTGGGGATACTTAGCTAACAAAGATGAAATTCGCCGCCATCAGTTAGCCTCGGCTTGGCAAGACCCTGAGTGTCGCGGTATTCTTTGCGTTAGAGGTGGTTTTGGTAGCACCCGCATCTTAGAAAATTGGCATTGGTCAAATAATACGCCAAAATGGTTGATTGGCTTTTCTGATATTACAGCTTTGTTGTGGAGTCTTTATAACGCAGGTATATCTGGCGTTCACGGCCCTGTGTTGACTACCTTGGCTGACGAGCCAGAATGGTCAATAGCGCGTCTGTTCGATTTGGTGGAAGGAAGACAGCTTGCACCCCTCAAAGGTTGTGGTTGGGGTGGTGGTGTAGCTAGTGGTATTTTACTTGCAGGTAATTTGACGGTGGCTACTCATCTTTTAAGTACGCCAATTTTACCTAACTTGGATGGCGTAATTTTAGCTCTAGAAGATGTAACAGAAGCTCCATACCGCATCGACAGAATGCTGACACAATGGCGGTTGAGCGGTTTACTCACAAAAGTTAAAGGTATTGCTTTGGGTGGCTTTACCAAATGCGAAGCACCAGCCAATATCCCTAGTTTTACTGTAGAAGAAGTTTTGCGCGATCGCCTGAGTGATTTAGGGATTCCCATTGTTTCCAATTTACCCTTTGGTCATGATAATCCTAATGCAGCCTTACCTGTTGGTGTAGTCGTTACTTTAGATGCAGACCAGGGTACATTAACAACATTTACGCAAACATCATAATTTTTTCTAGGCTGTTAATAATTCCTGACATAAGTTGTAATACCGCTTGATGTTATAAAATTGCTTATTCAGAGATAAAAATATATTACACGTTCAGAGAATCTCCTTAAGAATAGGTTAATGCAATATAACCAGCTTTTTACGGTATACTCTGAAGTGTTCCTAAAAAACTCTTTTATTTGTTATCTAATAACTTACACCTCTCAATAAAAAGGTAGTAGACATTGCTCATTTTACAAAATCATCAAATTTCCAAATAATGATTTTCATTAATAAAAGATTGGTACTATATGTAATTCATTCATTCTAGTAGAAAAAGAGCAAATTACATTTAATTTTTCTAGAAATCATGGTTCATTATAGTTGCTGATTTTCTAATACTTTTTACTGCAAACATTTCTAATAATTTCTGCTGCTATATTGGCACTTAATTAATACTAATCGTAGAAAAATTGCCATACAAATAAATTAGTGTTATTGTGGGCGAAAATTTTTCAATTCAGAATTACTACTATGAAAATTGCGATTGTTGCTTGGGGATATACACCTAAACCACCCCTATCGAATTCTATCTATACTTTAATATATGATTACCAACTTTGTTTAAACAAGCTTGGTTATGAAGTAGATGTTTTAAATGAAAAAGATGTTGATAAAAGTATAGATTATATAAACAACAGTAATTATGACTTTGTGCATCTACACGCATATCACTTTGTTGAAGAATTTAATAAAAAACTCAAACAGAAATATTGTTTTACCAGCCATCATGGTTATTTATTAAAAGAAAACAAATGGGAACCAGATTTTAAAGAAGCATTTAAATCTTATATAGATGCACCCGGTATAATTGCAATTTCTCATCCTACAAAAGATTTTTTTATCAAAAAAGGATACTCTGGATTTCTTCGGGTTCAACCTAACGGCGTGAATACTAATAAAATTCGTGTTCAAGCAACAGGAAATAATAAAGCCATTTGTTTAGGTTGGATTCAGCCAAGAAAACAGCAACGATTATTAGCAGAAAGTATAGATGGAAAAGTACCTCTAGATTTTGTAGGCCCCTTAGATGATCCTGACTTCCATGAAGGTACTACCACAAAATATCTAGGCATCTGGAGCTTACAAGAGGTTTATGCCAACCTGACAGAGTATAATTGTTTAGTTTTAATTAGTGATGGTGAAGTCGCACCTCTAGTAGTCCTTGAAGCCTTAGCCGCAGGTTTATGTGTTGTGATTTCTGAATCAGCTAGTGCCAACTTACATACCAAAGAATTTATCAAAGTTCTGCCAGATAACATTTTAAGTAATAGCACTCCAGAGAATCAACAAATTATTAGTGAAACAATTTTACAGATGATTGAAAAAAATCAATACTATCGTCAAGAAATTGTAGAATACACTAAGACTAACTTTGATTATGGTTGTTTGCTTAAGAACTATATTCAAGTTATTGACGAATTTACTAGTTTTTATTATTCCTAGTTAGTTATCAAATTTAAACTTTCTCAGGGCATCAACCATGAATAAAGAAACGGTAGAATTTATTAATAGGGAACTATTACCCAATAAAGATTATGTCTCCCCTGGATTAGAGATAATTAAGCCTGACAAATGCTTCCCTTACATGATTATAGAGGATACCAGCGTTTCCGATTGGCCTTATCTCAGGCGGGAAATACCCCATAACTGGTATGTAGACAAAAGACAAACTTATGTAGGGTTTCTCAGCCGAGATGAAGCAAATATTCTCTATAATACTGCTTTAAAGTTTAGAGGGAAAAAAGCACTAGAGATTGGTTGCTGGTATGGTTGGTCTGCTTGCCATATAGCCTTGGCAGGTGTAGATTTAGATGTGATTGATCCTTTGTTGGCGCAAGAAGATATATATGCAAGCGTCACTAATTCTTTGCAAAATGCGGGGGTTTTGGAAACAGTTAATTTAGTTAGTGGTTATAGCCCGCAAAAAGTGGAAGAATTAGCAGAAGAATTACAACGTAAATGGGCATTATTCTTCATTGATGGTTCTCATGATGCTCCCTGCCCATTAAACGATGCTAAAATATGCGAAAAATTTGCTGAGAAAGATGCTTTAATTTTATTCCATGATTTAAACTCCCCTGATGTTACCCAAGGTTTAGATTATTTAAAACAGCAGGGTTGGAATACAATGATTTATCAAACAATGCAGATTATGGGAGTTGCTTGGCGAGGAAATATTGAACCAGTACAACATCAGCCAGACCCTAAAATTGATTGGCATTTACCAGAACATTTACAAAACTATACCATAAGTGAATTATCAACTGATGTCTTCAATGAATTTCAAGAACTAGTTAGTATTATCAGACCTTATACTTTGTTAGGTGAAGCACGTTTGTTTTCACTCTACAATTTAGCAAAGAAAGTTTGTTTAGAAGATATTCCTGGTAACTTTGTTGAATGTGGAAGTTGTAAAGGAGGATCAGCCGCACTATTAGGTGCAGTAGTTAAACGATACAGCCGCCGCCCTCGCCTAGTTTATGCCTTTGATACTTTTGAAGGAATGCCAGAACCAACAGAAGTAGACATACATGATGGCACACCAGCAAATGATACAGGGTTTGGAGTTGGTACTTTAAAAGCTCCAATCACAGAAAATATTCAATTGATTTCTCAAATATTAAATGTCACAGATATTGTTAAACCTATTAAGGGTTTATTTGCTGAGACATTGCCGAAATATCAAGCAGAAATAGGTAATATTGCCTTTCTCCATGCTGATGGAGATTGGTACAAATCAACAATGGATATCTTCAATAACCTCTATGATAATATTGTTCCTAATGCTAGGGTTCAAGTTGATGACTATGGTTATTGGGATGGTTGTAGAAAAGCCTTACATGATTTTGAAAGTTTGAGAGGAGAGCAATTTATCTTAAATCAAATTGATTACACTGCGGTGTGGTTTAAAAAGGGTAGCCTTAGATAACTATTACTTAACTTCAGTTGCAAATTATTTCACTATAGCCTTTGGGATTGGTAAGGAGTAATGGGTAATAGATGAAAACTTATTACTCATTACCAGTTATTAATTGAATAACTGGTAACTTACATTAATTCGATTTAAGTTGATGCAGTTGGTTAATTACTACTCATGAGTTTTACCTTTTTACAATCTCACATTCATAATTATTACAACTTAAGAAAATCTGCATGGCAGATTTCACTTTTACTAATTTTACTGAGTATATGTTTAATATTTTTATCTGGTTGTCAGGAAGAAGTCACTAGAAATAACAAAATAATTCATCTAAACTTATGGCAATCAATTAATCCTCCTGTCAACCGAGACGTATTTAATAAATTAGTCAATAAATTTAACCAAACGCATTCTGATATTCAGGTGGAATCTATCTTTATAGGTCAACCACAATTACCAAAAATTCTGACAGCAGTTGTCGGAAATGTACCGCCAGATATTTTGGCTTACGATGCACAAAATACAGGTCAGTTTGCAGAGTTAGGCGCGATTCAACCGTTAGATGATTGGCTAGAAAAATTACCTTTGAAGTCTGAAGTACTTCCTAATTTATTTGAGGAGTTACGTTTAAATAATCATATCTGGTCAATACCGCTATACACTGCTAATTTGGGTATTTTTTACCGGCCAAAACTTTTTCAAGCTGCGGGAATTACACAAACACCTAAAACCTGGGACGAATTAAGGGAAGTAGCTAAAAAGTTAACTATTGACCGCAATGGTGATAAAAGACCTGAACAGTATGGAATGTTACTACCTTTAGGCAAGCAAGAATGGACTGTCTTTAGTTGGTTCCCTTTTCTACTAAGTAATGGAGGCGATATTGTAAAAGATAATCGACCAAACTTAATGGATCAAGCGGCAATTGATGCTTTACAGTTCTGGAAAAACTTGATGAAAGATGGTTCAGCCACTCTTTCTGCACCAGAAAGGGGTTACGAAGAAGATGCTTTTGTCTCAGGTCGAGTGGCGATGCAAATCACAGGGCCTTGGACTTATATTATGAAGTCTAATGTTGACTATGATGTATTTCCCATGCCCGCTAAGGTTAAGCAGGCTTCAGTCTCAGCTACGGGAGTTATGTATTTGATGAAAACCACACCTGTTAGAGAAAAAGCTGCACGTAAATTTCTAGAGTATGTTTTGAGTGAACAATTCCAAACAGAATGGAGTATCGGAACAGGTTTTTTACCAGTTAATAGAAAATCTCTTGAGAGTGAAGCTTATCAGCAATTTATGAGCAAGCAACCAGTATTAAAAGTGTTCATGGAACAAATGCCTAGTGCTGGTTATCGACCAATTATTGCTGGATATACTCGCCTATCTGATAGCCTTGGTCGAGCAATTGAAGCGACATTGTTAGGTGAGTCACCCGAAAAAGCTCTCAAAGCAGCGCAGGAGCGTCTAGAACTAATTTGGGATGGTAATTAGTCATTAGTCCATAGTCCATAGTCCATAGTCCATAGTTATCCTCCCTCATCTCCCCCTACTCCCCCATCTTCTTCATCGCTCCAGTTCCCGGTTACTATCATTCAACTGAGTACCTGTATAGTTGGGAACCCAGCCATCTGCTGCGGTGAAATAGCGTACTGCTTTGAATGTTAAAGATGCAGTGAGGCTACACCAATGTTCTACTCCGGCTGGAATGTGAAGATAATCTTGGGACTGGACTAAAAGTTGTACTTGGCTACCATCAGGTTTGACAAAGCCAAAAATCATCTCACCTGCCAATAAGTACAATGGTTCAGGTGCAGTGTGAGTATGATACTGGCTGTAGGTAGCCATTAAAGTTTGGATATTAGGCGAACCTGGATGCACATTCAGCAAATCACACCAAAGATAGCCGTTTTCCTGCTGGATAAATTCAAAGACACTATTGTGCAAATCTACGATGTGGCGCTTCTCGCTGTCTGTTAAGACATCTTGTGTTAACAGATGAGGGAATAATAGCGCTGTACCTGGATCATAGTGCTTTAAGTGAATACCAAGCGGGGCAAGTTCACGGACTATCTCATCTAAATTGCTTTCGATTGTGCCGTCTTCCAGTAACAAGGTCGCCATGACAAATAACTAAATAACTGTTAAGAAGAGTATACTTAACTTTAACCCATCTTAAATCAAAAATCCACTTTTTCCGATAGACATACTGTGGTTATTGGAAAATTGACAGTTGACAGTTGACGATTGAGAATTTTTTTCTTCTACTCAGCACTCTCTACTCTCCACTTCTAAAAAATTTGCCAGCAGAATGATGTTCAATGCTACTACTAGAGTTTAAGCTAGTACAAGCGAACTATAAAAAATTACCAATGTCTGACTTAGTTTTATTTTGGCATCGCCGCGATTTACGTATTGCTGATAATATCGGACTGGCTGCGGCTAGAGGGCAAAGCTCTAAGGTAGTGGGTGTATTTTGTTTAGACCCGAATATTTTAGAAAGAGATAATGTTGCTCCGGCTAGAGTGACTTATATGATTGGAAGTTTGCAGGCATTGCAAGAGCGATATCGAGAAGCGGGGAGCCAATTATTAATACTACACGATGACCCAGTGCAAGCTATCCCTAATTTAGCCCAGGCACTAAATGCTAAAGCTGTTTTTTGGAATTGGGATGTAGAACCATATTCGCAGATACGCGATCGCACTATTATTGATAGTCTCAAAACTAAAGGCATCCAATTCTTAACCCATAACTGGGATCAAATACTCCACTCGCCAGACGAAATTCGTTCAGGTAGCAACACCCCCTACACTGTCTATAGCCCCTTTTGGAAAAATTGGAGTAGCAAACCCAAAGCTAAACCATTAGAAACCCTACAAAACGTTGAGGGACTGACAGATACAGAACAAGAAATTGCCCAAAAAGCTGGAGTTAAACCCTTACCTAGCGCCAAAGATTTAGGACTTTTTTGGGATGCAGACTTAGTAATTGCCCCAGGAGAAGCAGCCGCCCAAGCCAAGTTAGCAGAATTTACCGCCAAAGCCATCACCGAATATCAAGAACAGCGTAATTTCCCGGCTGTTGACGGTACATCACAACTGAGTGCAGCATTAAAATTTGGTGTAATTGGCATTCGCACAGTTTGGCAAGCCACATTAGAAGCGTTAGAAAATAGCCGCAGCGAAGAAACTAGCGCTAATATTCGCACATGGCAACAAGAAATAGCATGGCGGGAATTTTATCAACACGCAATGTATAACTTTCCTGAATTAGCTGATGGGGCTTACCGTGAAGCTTTTAAAAGTTTCCCTTGGGAAACTAATGAAGAACATTTTCAGGCTTGGTGTGAGGGCAAAACAGGTTATCCCATAGTTGATGCAGCCATGCGCCAAATGAATGAAAGCGGTTGGATGCACAACCGTTGTCGAATGATTGTTGCCAGTTTCTTAACTAAAGACTTATTAATTAATCCCCAACTGGGCGAAAAATATTTTATGCAAAAGCTGATTGATGGTGATTTATCTGCCAACAATGGCGGTTGGCAATGGAGTGCTTCTAGCGGTATGGACCCTAAACCTGTGCGGATTTTTAACCCTGCCAGCCAATCTCAAAAATTTGATCCTGATGCCGAGTATATCCGGCGCTGGCTACCTGAATTAAGGTCAATAGATACGGAATATTTAGTAACTGGAAAAATTACACCTTTAGAGCGTCGTGCTGTTAATTATCCTGACCCAATTGTTGATCATAAAAAACAGCAACAGCAATTTAAACAACTTTATCAACAGCAAAAAGTTCCTAGTATTTAGTTTTTTGCTATTTAAAAAATAGGGGTTGTATCAATTCGTAATAGCCTACAACTTCTCTATGAGATGCTAGTGCTAAAGCGTAGCTTCTCGTAGGTAAGGGCTTTAAAAAGGAAAAATCTATATTCCATCTAAATATTACCCTTCTCCCTCTCGCTTACCCTTCTGCTTGCTAATTTAACTAGTACTAGGGTATTTATGACTTTTGATAGATAAAGTTATATATAAAAAGGCAGAAAGGAAGTTCTATTCATACAGGTTATATTACACCCAGCATCAAAATTTTGTTAACTGAGCGGTTAAAAGAGGTTCATATCATATTTATTTATATACTCCGGTTATAAATCCGGTCTTTTTACTTAAAGTATTTTTATCTATACAGAATTTAAAGAAGTTTGTTAATAGCTTACTATCTAATTTGGTTGGTAATAGATAATCATATTTTACTATTATAGCAACGGAGATATTGGTTAGGACATCATATTTTGCTCTCAAGGGAATAGGGAACGGGGAACAGGGAACAGAGAAATGTCCTAACAATTGCGGCTACTGCTATACAACCTACCAATTATCTATAGTTGCAAGATTATAAGTGTTGAAACAGACATGATATAAGCTTCAAGTTGTGATAGTTTAATTTACAGATGTTTACTAAACAGCTAGCGGCCACTAACTGTTTAGTATGACTTCCTCCGTAATTGATTTGGGCAACTAAGGAGACCACTATAGCGTGTCAAATAACTCGGAACAACTGCATCCACAAAACGCTACATATTCATATAATTCTTTAGAAGGGTTACATATATTAGTAGTAGATGATAATGCCGATAGTCTATTTTTAACTACTTGCGTTTTAGAAAGTTATGGTATTCAAGTAACCACAGCAACATCAGCATCCGAAGCACTGGAGATAGTCAAGGCATTGAAGTTTGATATATTAATTTTTGACATTGCTATGCCGGATATGGATGGATTTACATTAGTAAATCAGATTAGAAATAATATAGTTACAGAAAATCAGCATATTCCGGCGATCGCTCTCACTGCACTAGGCTCAGAAGAAGATTACAACATGGCTTTAAAATCCGGTTTTCAAGGTTACGTTAATAAACCATTAGACCCCAATCTCCTTACTGAAGAAATCCTCAAACTTATAGAAAGTCCTGTAGTAGAAAATGGGGTTAATAGTCATTAGTCAGTTGACATTCGAGCCTGTGTTTCACTTTGTGAGTCTCTCTCTACTCCCCACTGCTTACTCCCAACTCCCCATGTTCTGGTGAATTTAACCAGTGACCAAATTCTTCTAGAAAGCGATCGCTTAATATTGCTTCACGAATTTTCTGGGTAAAACGGATGAGTTCAGTAATATTATGAATGCTCAATAATGTGTAGGCTAGAATTTCTTGCGATCGCACTAAATGAGATATGTAAGCACGAGTGAAATTTTGGCAAGCATAACAAGGACAAGTTTCATCCATTGGCGTAAAATCTTCACGGAACTTAGCATTTTTTAAGTTCCAACGTTCACCCTTGACCATTGCTGTGCCGTGTCTAGCCCAACGGGTGGGAATGACGCAATCAAATAAGTCTATACCAGAGGCGATCGCAATTACCATCTCTCGGTAAGTTCCCACACCCATCAAGTAACGGGGTTTGTGTGGGGGTAATAATGGGGCGGTGGCTTGGACAATTTGCGCCATCAGTTGCGGTGGTTCTCCCACACTCACGCCACCAATAGCATAACCAGGTAAATCAAACTCCTTTAAGGTATTGGCAGCTTTCGCCCGTAAATCTAGATATACCCCCCCTTGGACAATGCCAAACAAAGCCTGATCCTGGCGTTGATGGGCGGTAATACAGCGTTCTAACCAACGGTAAGTTCTATCTGTCGCCGCTTCCACTTCTTGGCGGGTAGCTGGATAAGGGGGACACTCATCAAACGCCATAATGACATCAGCCCCTAAAGTATTTTGAATCTCTATTGAGCGTTCTGGCGTTAACTTAATAATTTGTCCATCATGCGGGGAACGGAAAGTGACACCTTCCTCGCTAATTTTACGCATCTCGCTCAAGCTGAAAACCTGAAACCCACCTGAGTCAGTAAGTATCGGCCCATTCCAGCCCATAAATTTATGCAGTCCACCACCACCAGCCACAATGGCTTCCCCTGGTTGCAGGTGAAGGTGATATGTATTAGATAAAATCATCTGCGCCCCAGTTTCCTTAAGCTGGGCTGGGGTAACAGTTTTCACATTCGCCAGCGTCCCCACCGGCATAAAGCGGGGAGTTTCTACAATTCCGTGGGGGGTAGTAAATACGCCGACTCTAGCTTTTGTTTGACTACAACGAGCTAGAGATTGAAAAGAAAATATAGAACTCAAGGTAAAAGTAATAGGTGATAAAGCAAGATTAATTATATAGGCGGTAGGGAACCGGGAATAAGAAAGGAAGGATAATACCTATTTGAAAAAGGATGTTAGAGGTATTTGGGTATGGGCGTACACATGTATGTCTATACAGATAATGAATGTGTTGTAAAGATGTTTGAAATCGGTATAAAATATCTACTGAATTGTTTTATACGAGTGCAAGCTATGGCTGAAGGTAAGTTAGCGCCTGCTGTGATCAAAATTAAATAGGTTTCCGTAATCGATAAATACTACTGTGAATCTAATTATGAGTTAAGTAAACAAATAACAATTAATTAACTATCAATGTCAGCTTTCAATTGTCATCAAAAGACAATAAATAACTGCTGATTACAGATGTTGCCTGCAACCTCTGTTTTGATAAAATTTACATTCCTCTTGTGGACGTTAGTGTAGCATCCCTTGGGTATGATTTTTGCTGCTTAATATTTATCTAAAACTTTGTGTAATTAATTGCTCTTGTTTGCTTATAAAAACCCGAAAAGTATTTCAACAGAAACAATGAAAGTATTCAATTCCCTGTTAATTTCTGGATTACTATCTTTGCCAATGGTTGTGAGCGTAGCACCACAAGCTAAAGCCGATTTAATTGTTTGTAGCCGTTCAACTGATAAAGCTTATGTTGCTAAAGCTTGGTATTCTGGAGGTAATTGGGTAGCAAGCGGTTGGACTCACGTTAATCCAGGTGAGTGTGAAAAAATTCTTGAAGGTGATATGAGAAATGTTTCCGCTTACGTCTATGCTTCTGACGATGAATGGCGGCCTTGGCAATTAGAAGGGAGGAAAACAGCTACATTCTGCCTTAAGCAAGCACCTTTCCGAATCGAGAATGCTGATGGAACATGTTCTACAGAAATGATTCCCAAAACATTTTACCAAATTTTATCCCCAAATAGCTACGATTACACACTCAGACTAAGATAGTGTAAAGCTTCTAAATCATGAAGATGGATTGATAAAACCTAACATCTCAAAGGCAATTCAATCCGTCTAGAAACTTTTGCTCTCTGCGAGACGCTGCGCGAACAAGTCGGCATTAGACCTTAGCTTTGCCGGAGGCTAACCGCCCACGCAACTTTCCGCAAAATTTAAAATGCTATGGGTGGCTCGTTATTAGAACGCATCGCCACAGTCATCATCAATTTCTGCGTCCCATCTGGCTGCAAGCACTTCCTCCATCATAGCCTCGATCGCGCTTACATTCCAAGTTCGCTCTCGACGTTCTTGAATGGGTGTAGATAAAGGCATCAACCGTAAACAAGTACCTTCTTGAATTAAATCAAAGAAGGTTTCTTTTTGGGGTGACTGTTTCAATTCCAGATAGTCAAAGCTGGCAACATTGAGGTAAAGCGAACTGTTGGCTACTAAGGTAGACCTTTTTGGGTTAGCAAATACTTCTATTACATCTCCTTCACCCTCGCTCTGTAACTTGCCTTCGTGGGTGTAGATATAGCGAACTCGACCCAAGTCAGCCAGTAAACGCTTCATGTCGAGTTTGTTCACAATGATGCCCGCGTTAATAATACACGGAGCGGGGATTTTGATGTCAGGTAGATGATGACTCATAAATAAACATTGGAATTAAGCGAAATTGTAATCCAACATAGCCAAACAATTGGTTGCACAGCTCGTTGACCCTCTACATTTAAAAAATATCAACTTTTGAGAGCGATCGCGTAATTAATCTTTGGGTAGATAACAAGACTAACTGTATCGAAATTTTAGCTTGCCAAATTAAGCAGTGTTGCGATATAATCAACACTCAAAATTTCTAAATTGTCTAGTCCAGCATAACAAAAACTGCTGGATTATGCCTTAATTGAGACTAATGTTATCTAAATATTTAAAATACGTGAGGACAGTTAATAGTCAATAGTCAACAGTCAATAGTCAATAGTCAACAGTCAATAGTCAACAGTCAATAGTCAATAGTCAACAGTCAATAGTCAACAGTCAATAGTCAGCAGTCAATAGTCAGCAGTCAATAGTCAGCAGTCAATAGTCAGCAGTCAACATCACCTGATAATCGATAAGTGTCAACTGTCAACTGTCAACTGACTCTCATCCTGTAGCTAGAAGGCAGAAGCATTAACAGATATCTAGTATACAAATGTGAACACGGGTAATGTACCTCTACATTGATGATTGAGATTGAGAATCACAGTTGTTGAGGAGAGTAAATGAGGTCATGACCCAGCTAGAGTTAGGGAAGTGGTCATGCACGAACTATTTCACCCTATTTTGGCTAACAGTGAAGAAAAAGCGGCTTTACAACAGTTAATATTTGCATTGAATAGTTCAGGTAAGCGTTACTTCCTGAGAAATGAAATTCTGCAAACTTTTTCTCAATACTGTCACCAAGCCCAAAAGCCTACATATTTTTATTATTCTTCCTCTGTTGGCAAACTGATTCAATATACCCACGAAATGATTTTGGCAGAGGATAGCACATGGTTTGTGGTGCGTCCGAAAATTGCCCACCAAGAAGTTTGGCGACTAACAGCAGACTTTGCCCAGTTTGATTTTATGTCACCAGAGGCTTTTCTAGATGAGAGCGATCGCCTAATCGATGCCTACGAACCTAATATTTTAGAAATTGACCTCAGTTCATTTTACGAAGCTTCCCCTAGTATCAGCGACTCTAGAAACGTTGGTCAGGGTTTAGCTTTTCTCAACCGTTATTTATGTAACCAGATGCAGGCTAACCCCCAGTATTGGGTCGATATGCTGTATTTAGCATTACACGGGTTACAGTATGATGGCATTAACTTGATGATTGGGAATGTTATTCTTTCAGGTATCCATTTAGCCAAACAAGTTCATCAAGCAATTAAATTCCTTTCTGGGCTACACCCTGAAGAACCTTACGATAAATTTTACATTGATTTACAAAAACTCGGCTTTGAACCAGGATGGGGTAATACAGCCGGGCGCATTCTAGAAACCCTCAATTTGTTAGATAGGCTGATAGATAGTCCCCAGCCTGCTATTTTAGAAGCTTTTGTTGCCCGTGTCCCGGCCGTCTTTCGTGTCGTTCTGGTGTCCATCCACGGTTGGGTAGCACAGGAAGATGTCATTGGCCGGGATGAAACCTTGGGTCAAGTCATCTACGTTATAGAACAAGCACGGAGTTTAGAAAATAAACTACAGCAAGAAATCAAACTTGCGGGGCTGGAAGTCTTAGGTATTCAACCCCACATTATTATTCTTACCCGTCTCATTCCTAACTGCGAAGGTACGTATTGTAACCTGCGGTTAGAAAAATTAAATGATACAGATAATGCTTGGATTTTGCGAGTTCCGTTTGGAGAGTTTAATCCAGAAATTACTGATAATTGGATATCAAAGTTTGAGATTTGGCCTTACTTAGAAACCTTTGCTTTAGATGCGGAAAAACAACTACTAGCACAGTTCCAAGGCAAACCTAATTTAATCATCGGTAACTACAGTGATGGGAATTTAGTTGCTTTTCTTCTCGCCCGTCGTCTCAAAGTTACCCACTGCAATATTGCCCATTCGTTAGAAAAACCGAAACATTTATTTAGTAATTTATATTGGGAAAAATTTGAAGACAAATATCATTTTTCTGTACAATTTACCGCCGATATAATTACGATGAATGCGGCTGATTTTATTATCACATCAACCTACCAAGAAATTTTCGGTACACCCGACAGCGTAGGACAGTATGAGTCTTATAAGTTTTTCACCATGCCCCATCTTTATCATGTAGTTGATGGGATTGACTTATTTAATCCTAAATTTAACATGGTTCCGCCAGGGGTAAATGAGCAAGTTTTCTTTCCCTATAGTCAAGCAAACAGAGACTCTAATTTAACTAACAAAGTCCAAGATTTACTATTTCACCGTCAAGACTCACAAATATTTGGTCATTTAGACCAGCCACGTAAACCGCCGATTTTTGCTGTTGCACCTATTACCTTAATTAAAAATCTCACTGGCTTGGTTGAATGCTTTGGGAAGAGTCAGGAATTACAGGAACGCTGCAATTTAATTCTTCTTACTAGTAAGTTACATTTGGATAAGACAAGTAACCCAGAAGAAGCCCAAGAAATTCAAAAGCTTTACGACATTATTAATCATTATCATCTGCATGGGCATATTCGCTGGCTAGGGTTAAGACTGCTTAACCAAGAAGTAGGCGAGGCTTATCGCTTAGTAGCTGATTATCGTGGGATTTATGTCCACTTTGCTCTTTTTGAAGCCTTTGGACGCAGTATTTTAGAAGCGATGATTTCCGGTTTACCCACCTTTGCTACTAAATTTGGTGGTGCTTTGGAAATTCTTGAGGATAGAGATAATGGATTTAAAATTAATCCTACAGACTTAGAAGGTACAGCTAAGAAAATTCTGGCATTCTTTCAAGATTGTGATACTCACCCCGAACATTGGCAAGAAGTATCTCAATGGATGAGTCAACGCATTCATCAAAAATATAATTGGCAATTACATACGAGTCAATTACTAGCACTAACCAAAATATATAGCTTCTGGAATTTTGTCTCTCCAGAAAAAACCGAAGCCAGAGTTAGGTACATGGAAAGTCTATTTCACCTAATTTATAAACCCAGAGCAGAGCAAATTTTAGCAAAGCATATGGGGAATTGGTAATTTGTCAACTGTCAACTGTCAACTATCATGAATACAAAATGTCCTTCTCGTGATTTTATTTATCAAGATTGGATATTAACTGAAAGCAAGTTTAATCTTGAGCAGTTGCACTCTAGAAGTACTGTCTTTACTATTGGTAATGGTTATTTAGGTACGAGGGGTAGCTTAGAGGAAGGTCACGCCCTTGGTTTACCAGCTACTTTTATTCATGGGGTGTATGATGATGTACCTGTAGTTTATACGGAACTGGCTAATTGTCCTGATTGGTTGCCGTTGATCATTGTGGTGAATGGCGATCGCTTCCGTATGGATCAGGGTGAAGTATTACAATACAAACGTCAGCTTGATGTTAGTCAAGGTTTGCTAAGTCGTTCCCTACGTTGGCGTAGTCCCAGTGGTAGCGTTATCGATATCTATTTTGAACGCTTCGCTAGTTTAGCAGACCCACATATTTTAGGGCAGCGTTGCCAGTTAACACCACATGATAGTGATTGCACAATCGAAATTCAAGCGAGTATTAACGGTTATGCAGAAAATCAAGGTTTTAATCATTGGGAAGGTTTAGATCAAGGTAAAACTGCTCAAGGTATTTGGTTACAAAGTCGTACCCGTGGAACCCAAATTGAAATTGGGATGGCGGCTAAGATGACCATATCTGGTGCGGAAGCAGCTTTACAAGTAAGTATCGTTCCTGGATATCCCACTATTAGCGCGGGTTTTTTAGCTAAATCGCAACAAACCATTACAGTTGAAAAGTTGGTGACGGTATATACATCACGGGAGATAAACCAACCAGTTACAGCCGCTAAGGAAAAACTCGCCCAACTAAGCGACTACACAACCTTACTCACAGCTAATAAGCAAGCTTGGGATGAGGTATGGCAAAAAAGCGACATATACATCGAAGGAGATCCTACAGCCGCTTTTGCTGTCCGCTATAACCTGTTTCAACTGCTAATTGCAGCCCCATTCCATGATGATAAAGTGAGTATTCCCGCGAAAACTCTTTCCGGGTTTGGCTATCGAGGACATATTTTTTGGGATACGGAAATTTTTATCCTCCCCTTTTTCACCTTTACCCAACCAAATATAGCCAAAAACTTACTCACCTACCGTTATCACACCATCAACGGGGCGCGACGTAAAGCCAGCCATTACGGTTTTAAGGGGGCGATGTACGCTTGGGAAAGTGCGGACACTGGGGATGAAGTGACACCGCGTTGGGCTTTGCCTGATGATTATTATGGCGAAGATGTGCGTATTTGGTGTCGCGATCGCGAAATTCATAATAGTGCAGATATTGCTTATGCTGTCTGGCAATACTGGCAAGTTACCGGGGATGATGAATGGATACGTGATTATGGGGCGGAAATTATCCTAGATTCGGCTATTTTTTGGAGTAGTCGA
Source organism: Nostoc sp. MS1 (assembly GCF_019976755.1). Lineage (NCBI taxonomy): Bacteria > Bacillati > Cyanobacteriota > Cyanophyceae > Nostocales > Nostocaceae > Nostoc > Nostoc sp. MS1. The sequence goes on along the minus strand of NZ_AP023441.1, from coordinate 1,425,572 downwards.
GTTGAGTATAACGCAGGTGGCGATCGCTATGAAATCCGTGGCGTAATTGGTGCAGATGAATACCACGAGTTTGTCCACAACAATACCTTCACCAACCGCATGGTGCAATGGCATCTGGAAAAGGCGCTGAAAGTTTATGACTGGTTGCGTCGTACTTTCCCCCAACGAGCTACAGAGTTAGAAAATCAATTGCAACTGACTTCTGATTTAGAAATACACTGGCAAGATATCATCAAAAAAGTCTGCATTTTCTACGACTCCAAAACGGGATTAATCGAACAATTTGAGGGATTTTTCCAACTCAAAGACATCAACTTACAAGACTACGAACCGCGCCAGCGTTCCATGCAAACCATCCTGGGTATCGAAGGCGCTAACCAGTACCAAGTCCTCAAGCAACCAGATGTCTTAATGCTGCTGTACCTGATGCGTCCATCGGCCGAGTTTCCCTACAACGAAAAAGTCTTAGCCACAAATTGGGACTATTACGCACCCCGCACAGATATCACCTATGGTTCCTCACTAGGCCCTGCAATTCACGCCATTTTAGCCTCAGATTTAGGCAAATCAACCACCGCCTACGAACGCTTTATGCAGGCGCTCATGGTTGATTTAGAAGATAAACGCGGTAACGCCAACGATGGTATTCACGGCGCAAGTGCTGGTGGGATTTGGCAAGCAGTAATTTTTGGCTTTGGCGGTATCCAACTCACCGAACAAGGCCCCATCGCCAACCCCCACTTACCCCCAACTTGGACACGCCTAAAGTTTCAGCTACATTGGCGCGGTGAGTGGTATCAATTTGATTTGGCTAGAGCAGACAAGGGAGACAAGGAGGACAAGGAAAAGATTCTTACTTATCATTCAGCACTCCCGGTTGGTGAGCGTAGTCGAACCAACATTCGCGGCTTTATTTTCGATCTAGATGGGGTATTAACAGATACAGCAGAATACCATTATCAAGCGTGGCAAAAATTAGCTGATGAGGAAGGTATACCTTTTAACAGAAAGGCTAACGAAGCTTTGCGAGGTGTATCTCGTCGTGCTTCTCTGATGTTGATTATTGGGGATAGGCATTATTCAGAAGCACAAATTGAAGAAATGATGGAGCGTAAAAATCGCTACTATGTGGAACTGATAGAACATATTACATCTAAGGATTTGTTACCGGGTGCGATCGCTCTTTTAGATGAACTACGGCAAGCGGGAATTAAAATCGGAATAGGTTCAGGCAGTAAAAATGCCAAAACAGTAATTGAGCGGTTGGGAATTGCTGATAAAGTAGATGCGATCGCTGATGGATATAGTGTCCAAAAACCCAAGCCAGCACCGGATTTATTTCTCTTTGCTGCTCATCAGTTAGGGCTAGAACCACAACAATGCGTAGTTGTCGAAGATGCAGCCGCAGGTATCGAAGCTGCTAAAGCAGGCGGGATGTGGGCTATAGGACTTGGCCCGGTTGAACGTGTTGGTGCAGCTGATATAGTTCTTCCCAATCTTGCAGGCGTGAGATGGGCAGATTTACGTTTTAAATTTCAAGAAGTAGCTAATACTAATTCGTAATTTGTAATTCGTAATTATGAATGTTTATAAACTGACTTTTGATATTTTCTCTATCTATTAATAGCAAAAGGTTAAAATAATATGACAACAAGTTATCAAATAAAAATTGCTGCTTTGTGGATAGTCTTCTTATTGGGAACGCTATTTCATACTTTATTAGGATTAATGCCAATCTTCCACGGATTGAGTGTAATCGAATCTCAAAAAGCTAATAATATTAACGAAATAGCAGGGATAATGTGGCTGATGTTGGGCTTTTTTGTACTGCCGATGCTGGCAATTATAGGCAGTGTATTCACTGAGGGTAAACGTTATAGAATAGGACATTTTTGGCTAACTATAATCTATAGTGTTTTAAATTTCTTACATCTAGTTTTGGATTTACTGTTGCCTCAAGTAATTTGGTATCAAATTACATTAATGGTATTTTTATTCCTCATCGGCTTGTTATTAAATATGGTCGCTTTTCAATGGATGAAAGCACCATCTAGAAATCATCATTCCTCAGAAAGTTTGACAACTTTCCATTAAAAATTATAAGGGAATAGATAGTAAAGAATAAATTTATCTCCACTGCCTATTCCCCATATCACAATTTATTGATGCCGCTTCTGATGCCACTGCCAAGCATGAGTAACGATATCTTTAATCGCTGGGTATTGGGGTTGCCAGCCGAGAATTTTTCTGGCTTTCTCTCCACTACCGATGAGACTTGGGGGATCTCCGGGACGGCGATCGCTTTCTTCCACGGCTATGGGTAATCCTGTTACTTGTTCGGCAGCTGCGATTACTTCCCTAACTGAGAAGCCTTGACCATTTCCTAAGTTGAAAACTTCGCTATCCCCACCTTTTAATAAATATTCCAGTCCCAAAATATGCGCATCAGCTAAGTCGTTAACGTGAATATAATCTCGAATACAAGTGCCATCGGGTGTAGGGTAATCTGTGCCAAAAATGGAAATAGATTTACGTTTGCCCAAGGCTGTAAGTAAAACCAGGGGAATCAAATGAGTTTCCGGGTTATGATCTTCACCTAACAAACCTTCAGGGTTAGCTCCAGCCGCATTAAAATAACGGAAACGGACTGATTTTAAACCGTAAGCTACATCAAAATCAGATAAAATTCGCTCTACCATTAATTTTGTCGCACCGTAAGGATTAATGGGGTTTTGGGGATGATTTTCAGGGATGGGAACAACCTCTGGCACTCCATAGGTGGCACAAGTGGAAGAAAAGACAAATTTCTTAATTGAAGCCGCTAACATCGCTTCTAATAGTGTTAGTGTGCCTAAAACATTATTGCGGTAGTATTTAGCAGGGTCACTCACGGATTCGCCTACATAAGCATAAGCGGAAAAGTGCATGACTGCATCAAAATGGCGAGACTTAAATAACTCATCTAACAAAGGGCGATCGCCTGTATCACCAACTACGAGTTCTACCTGCAAAACCTTTTCTACTAGATCACGATGTCCATAGACTAAATTATCTAGTATTACCACGTCATAACCTGCTTGCTTGAGAGCCAGTACGGTGTGCGAACCAATATATCCTGCTCCCCCCGTTACTAAAATGCTGGGCTTTCCAGGCGACATAGTTTTTCCTTTTGAGTGACAACTACTCAATTAATTTAGTTTAATGGTGTACCACATTACTAATCTCGAAAATTATAAATATTGAACGCAGTGGGGAAAAATTGCACTAAAATCACTACGACAGTGGTCTTTGGTGTGAGGGTTGAGATATTTTATGTCAAATGCTGCAATTACAAGAAGATTTATGCAAGGGAACCCTTGGCTTTGGCGGGGTGTAAACCCATAAGGAGGTTCATGTGCAAATGTTTTCCACAATAAATTCCTACATCCAAATCCTGGATTTTTCGTTTTTATGCGTAAGTCTTTGAGTATTGACGCTAAAATCAATCCACTTCGCAAGACCTCTAGGCTAACTACAAAAGGAGATTTGAGAGTAAATATATGTTTTTACTGTTAAGCCGGGTACTGCTGTGGCTACTGATTGGGACTATTGTCTATTCCCTGTTTCAGAGAGTTTATCCTTCCAGTACTTTTGTTGGGCGAATAATTTTAGTTATTGTTTTGGTCGTCCTAGCTTTGTCATTCATTAATCCGAATGAACCAGCTGTGCGATCGCTATGGGATTTAGTATCCTTTCCCCTCAAACCTTTAGGGGCATCAATTTTATTACTGATTTTCGCTGCCCAAAGAATTAAAGGTGGTGGCATAGACAAGCCAGGAGGATATCTTGCTGGTTGGGCATTGACAATTCTGTTGTTGTCGAGTATGCCATTCATCAACAAATTGCTAGGAGGAACCTTAGCCACGACATCTGTTTCTGTGCCATCACAAACGCTGGTAGCTTTGCAGCAATCAAGCAGTAATATAACTGATGTTGGGAATAATATCTTATACAGAACAGAACTAGGGCAGACAACAGTAGCTCTCAACCCTTTAAATTCAGAAATTCCCTCCTATCTGTTACAGACTCCTCCTCCCCCTGTACCAAATCGCACAGGTTTAACTCTAAGTGACTTTGTACCCAGCGCGGAAACTCTGCAACAAACAACAAGATTTTGGGAAAATTATCTTAATCAGATTTACTTTTTCTTGCGTGGTCGCCAAGCATAAGGATAAAAATATCCTCCAAAATCTCTAGGGGTTAGGGATGAGAGGCTAGAAAAAGCAGAGGGGCAAAGAAAGGTGCAGAGGCAAATTTGAACTCAGCACTCCCCACTCCACAAGTTTAGGTTTTTAATCTTTCATACTTTCATCGACCCCTATACCCCTTAAACTCCCTACAATTCCCACTTACAGACAACTTTCATGGCACAAACTCGACGAATTGCTAAACTTGCTGCTTATATGCTTCCCCATTGGCGGGAGGCGGCATTAGGCATCCTCGCTTTGTTGTCTGTCAATGGGCTGGGTGTTTATATTCCTTGGCTAATTAAGTCTTGTGTTGACGAACTTTCGAGAAATTTTAGCTGGAACCAAATACTACGTTATGTAATAATTATAATTCTGCTGAGTTCGGCTATGCTACTCATCCGCATGGCTTCGCGGATTTGGCTATTTGGTGTAGGTAGACAAGTAGAATTTGACCTGAAGCAACGTATTTTTGAACATTTACTGACGCTAGAGCCTGCTTATTTTGCCAATAATACCATTGGCGATTTAATTAGTAGAGCTACCAGCGATGTAGATAATGTCAGAAGGTTGTTAGGTTTTGCAGTCTTAAGTTTAGCAAATACTCTATTTGCCTATGTTTTAACTCTGCCAGTCATGCTGACCATTAGTGTGGATTTAACACTGGCATCTTTGGCTATTTATCCGTTCATGTTTGTATTCGTAAATTTATTTAGTAATCGTTTAAAACAACAACAAGGGGTAGTACAAGAACAACTTTCTCATATTAGTGAACTAATTCAAGAAGATATTAGTGGTATTGCTTTAATTAAAATTTATGCCCAAGAAGAAAACGAGCGTCGTGCTTTCGGCGTGCAGAATCAACAGTTACTAACAGCTAATTTGGAACTGGCTAAAACTCGGAATATTTTGTTTCCTCTAATTGGGGGTTTAGCTAGTTTAAGTTCACTAATAGTTATCTGGTTGGGAACATCACGAATTGCGGCGGGAACCTTGGCTGTTGGCGACTTCTTGGCACTTTTATTATATATAGAACGTTTAGTTTTCCCTACGGCGCTTTTGGGCTTTACGATTTCCACTTACCAACGTGGTGAGGTAAGTATAGACCGTTTAGAATCTATTTTGAGTGTAGAAGCTAAGATTCAAGATACTGATGAAACTATCAATTTATCCTTAACAGACGTAATAGGTCAATTAACAGCGAAAAATCTGACTTATACTTATCCTGGGGCTGAAAATCCAGCTTTGAACAAGGTGAACTTTACCATTAACCCAGGTGAAACTGTGGCTATTGTCGGTGCTATTGGTTCTGGTAAATCGACTTTAGCTAATGCCTTACCTAGATTATTGGAAATTGAGCCAGGACAGTTATTCTTAGACGGGGTGGATATTACTAAGATAACTTTAGCCGATCTACGTAATGCGATCGCCTACGTCCCTCAAGATAGTTTTCTATTTAGTACCACCATTAAAAATAATATCCGCTACGGCGAGCCAGCAAGCCAACAGGAACAAGTAGAGCATGTGGCTAAATTGGCGCAAATTCACCCAGAAATTATTAATTTTCCTCAACAATATGAAACAATCGTTGGTGAACGTGGTATCACCCTCTCTGGCGGTCAAAGGCAGCGTAGCGCATTAGCTAGAGCAATGTTAGTCAATGCCTCAGTTTTAATTTTAGATGATGCCCTCTCTAGTGTAGATAATCAAACAGCTACCCAAATCCTCAATAATCTTTCTCGTGGTACAGAACGTAAAACAGTAGTCTTTATCACGCATCAACTTTCGGCTGCGGCTGCGGCTGACCGAATTTTTGTTATGGATAAGGGCAAAATTGTACAGATGGGTAATCACTTGGAACTGGTACAAAAAGAAGGTCTTTATAGAAAGTTGTGGAGTCAGCACCAAGTAGAAGAATTACTACGTTAATATTTTTCAACTAGGTATTTACTTGCACTGTTAGTTTGCCTAATTACGAGGGAAGTATAAATTACCTCAAAAACTCATGGTGCATAATAATGTTAACTATTTCCAAGCCTGCTGCTGTCGGGAAGTTACAGCATCGTCATTTGGGAGCGATCGCAACTCTTATACTCATTAGTCTGTTTAGCTCTTGGAGTGGATTATCGCTCCAGCATACTATCTCTAATGTCTGGGATGGTTTTTTATGGGGAATTGCTGACCCAATACTTCACCTGAATAGTTTGGTTAGTATTTTAAGTATTGGTTTCTTCTCTGCTGGCTTTGTACAAGCTGGCATTATCACTAACACTTTTTTATTAGCATCAGTCTTAGGCTCATTTAGCCATTTATTACAGTTTAATTTACCAAGTGCAGAGATAGCCATCGCGCTTTTTAGCGTCAGTTTTGGTGCTATGTTAATGACACCCAACCGCTCAATGTGGTTGGTTCTGGTTATTTTAGGTGCGTTGGCGCAGCCCGCCGTAGGCATCGCTGGTTTCTTTCAAGGCAACGTTATCAATCAAACAATAACTGGGACTGATACAATATCTCTAATTGCCTATATATTAGGCATGGTTTTAACTCAGTACACAGTCGCTACTAGCGCCAGAAAGCTCAACTTTCACACTTTACCTCAAATTGCTCGTCTTTTAGGCTTCGTGCTAGTTAGTATCGGTATCGTCTTTTTAGCCACTTAATCTTGATTTTTTCATAACCAATATCATAAATTGCGATCGCTCACTACCCGTTTTAGGTAAAAAGATCGCATTTTTTGTTTGTGCGACTGCATTTGTGATTTTAGCGATCGCTATATCTCCCAGTCTTCAATCAACAAGTTATTAATACGTTGAAATTCTCTAGTGTTATGTGTGATTAGGGTTAAGTTATTTGTTAGTGCAATCGCGGCAATTTGTAAGTCATACGCTCCAATTGGAGTACCTAATGCTTCTAGTTGCGCGCGAATCGTGCCAAATGTCGTCGCGGCTAAATCGTCAAAGGGTAAGGATATAAATTGGGATAAAAATTGTTGTTGTAAAATAAGATTCCGTTGTGGATTGATACTTTTCATAGAACCATAAAATAGTTCAGCTTTGACGATTGAGCAAACAGCAATATCTTTAGTAATAGTGGATTCGAGTTTTTGTTTTAAAGCGAAATTTTTACCCCGCATATAGATAATGCAGGTATTAGTATCAAGGAGGAATTTCACTGGATTGGTTCTCGTTCTGCTTGTTGTCCTTGGGGATGGCGAAAGAATGACTCATCTTGAATACATCCGTAGAAATGAGGCTGCGGATATTCTGGGATTTTGCTTGTTTGCACAGACTGAGTGTTGTTATTATGTGTAGTCAGACTTTGTACTAAAAGTTGGATAATGTAAAGTTTATCGTCTGGTGAAAGCTGAAGTAGTTGTTGTTCGAGTTCTGGGACAACCATGACCGTGCTGAGGTAGAGGATAATTTGATTGTACTTAATTTGTTATTGCTACTCTCTAAAACAACACCCACCCTGTTTCAGCGTTTACCAAAATAGGGTGGGGTTTTGTTATTTTACTTATACATTATGTAGAGTTAAGGCATAAAGATATACGCCCTTACTGACTTAAAATGCTCCGACTCTGCCAAGAATAACGTAAATTGTTTTACAAATTAATTGCAAATCGTATAACGGATGCCAATTTTTTTGATATTGCAAATCTAAATCTACTATTTTTTCAAAATCTTTTACGTGAGAACGACCGTTAACTTGCCACTCACCTGTTAAACCAGGTTTAACATTTAAACGTTGCCAGTGGCGTTGATTGTATTTGGCTACTTCATCAGCAGTGGGTGGACGGGTTCCGACTAAACTCATGTCACCCATAAAGACGTTCCAGAACTGGGGTAGTTCATCTAAGCTGGTACTACGTAAGAAACGACCCACTCTGGTTACACGGAAATCATTTTTATTTTTAAAGATAAGTCCGTCTGCTTCGTTATCTACTAAGTTTTTCAGTTTCTCCGCATCATTCACCATTGAGCGAAACTTCCAAATGTAGAAGGGACGACCCCGCAGACCATAACGTTCTTGAGAGAAGAAAATTGGCCCTGGACTATCAAGCTTAATGGCGATCGCAATTGGTACGAAAGCGATCGCTAAAATCAACAACCCTATCAAGCTACCTAGAATATCCAAACTGCGTTTGAATTTGGATTGTGCGGAAGGATGAGGCATAAGTGCCAACTCCCAATTCTGATAACTTGTACCTTGCAAGACTGTGCCTAATTTTGTTGGATACATGGTACATCTTCTAGCCGACTGCCGAACAACAAGGGTAAAAACACTGAGTTTCACTCAAAATATAAACTCATCTTCATAAAAAACTTCGCTTTTTACGGTATATTTACGTAATCTTCATCAATACAATGGGGATCATAAAGATTTATAAACTTAAAATAAAGAGAAGTAAATATTTCGTGGGGGGGATGAGAAACTAACAACAATATGCAGCCCACAAAGCTATTTAACAATGGTGATATAAAAACACTCAACACCATCTAATTAAAGCTCAGGACTAGAAAGAAATAAGTTTTTTATAGTTTGATGCAGATGACAAATTGCGAATTAAATTACCTAAAATACCGTAACTATTATTGAAGTTGTCAAAAAGCCTCTAGCGAATGATAGAAGTAATCAGCAACAAAATCATCAATAGTTATAAATACATCTTTTAGATAAAGCTTAATTTCCTGAATTAAATTACTGGGATTATTTACATCAAGAGATTCTGCAATGTTTTCTTATAATCAGGGTGGTCAAGGAATGATTGCATCTGGGGTCGAAGGAAAAATTAGTCGATTAGAATCTATTGTTGAGCAAATTGGAGAGGCGGTATTATCTACCACTGAAGCGATAGAAAGACTTGCCGAAAGAGTGGAAAACATCAGCGACCAAGTTGAAGCGCAAGGCAAGCAATTACAGCAACAAGGATACCAAATTTTTGCTTTGTGTGATGCAGTACAAAGCCTTGCTGAAACTCAAAATGCTTCATTACAAAAACTCACACAGTTAACACAAACTTTAGATAGGCTTACTTCCTTAATTGAAGGAGTAGACGAATAAATTTGCATAACTCCAGATTTGTACCCTATTCCCCATTTTTCATTTGATTAATTTTTTGTTGTAATTCTTCAATTTGACGGCGTAGTTTTTCGGCTTCGGAGTCTGGCGTAGCTGCTGGCACATCTACAGAACCAGCTTCAGGCGATCGCTGATAATTACCTTGGCGGATTTGTTGATATTCTGCCGATACTGACCACTGTTTTATGTACTGCACTCTTTCCACCGGGAAAGGATGGCTTAACATTGTCCCTTGAGCGCCGTTGTACATTAAGAATTTATACACTTGATTGAGTCCATCTTGGTCTAAGGCTTGGTAATTTTCCGACTGCTTGATAAATTCCGGCAAACTGCATTCATGGGCGTATTTGTTGCTACCGCCAGAAACCTTCATCATGGATGATAGAACCGTATTGAGGTCATCTACTACTAACAAGGCGGCTCTGTCTGCCGTTAACTCAGCCTTGCGCCGCCATTCAAAAAAAGCGTAAATTAAGGCTCCAGAGACAAAATTGCCAATGCCAAAGGTTAATTCTCCCAAAGCCGAAGCAGTACTCATCGCCCACATCGCCATTTGAATTAGAATAGTATGACCACATTTAATATGCCCCAATTCATGGGCTAACACCGCCCGAATTTCGGATTCGTTGAGTAAGTCTAGTATCCCTGTATCTATGACTATGTAAGCATTCTCTTGACCTAATGCGTAACTATTTGCCTGGGGATTTTGTGTAACAAAAAGTGAAGGCTCTGGATAAATATCCAAATCCCGCACACACTCTCGAAATATCTGGTAAATAGTGGAATATTGCCGTGGCCCGACTTGGATGGTGTTACCCATTAGATAAACTAACTGAGGGCGTTCGTACACAAATTCCACAAATTTACGAGCAACTAAATCAAATCCTGGTAAATTCCGTAAAGCTTGCTCGGCTTGACGATCTAAGGGATGCCTAAAGGCTTCGCTGGAGATACCTGTGTAAGTTGGCATAATTGAGGGTGATAGATAATTAGTCAATAGTCCATAGTCAATAGTCCATAGTTTAAGGTCAAAAATCTATAATTCTTAATTCGTCAAAATACGAGCAAGTAATTATTGACTGTTGACTGTTGACTGTTGACTATTAACTTCTGACAACATAATAGAAATGGGGCTATTGGCAATTCAAGTCATTTTGTATGGGATGGAAAGCGTGTGATTGAGGCAGAAGTTCATTTGTCATTACATAACTTTTTGCGATCGCAGGCGGGTTTCCCTTCCTGGCCCCATCATTTAACGATGGCACGGTTGGTAGCACGCGCCTTGCGTCTAGGACGTAGCGCCTTAATTCAAGTGGGGGCTGTTTGTGGCTATCAAGGACGGTATCGCACTAGCTTTGTTGCCTCCGCTTTGATGTGGCATGGCCCTGTAATTATTGTGGCTACCCAAACAGTCCAACAACTACTGCTGCGAGTGGAAATTCCTCGTTTACAGCAATGGTTACAAGTTAACAAATCAATCAGAACAGGTGACGTTTGGCCTAGTCCTGAGTTCCAAGGAATACTTCTCACCTCCCCACAAGCATGGTTACGAGGACAGCTAACATCTGCTGAGAGTTTTCCCCCAGGCATACCCACAATTATTGATGGGGTAGATGATTTAGAAGATTGGGCGCGTCATCAGCTTACTCAAAATATACAACCCCAAGATTGGGAGCAACTTATTCTCGCTTGTCCTCAACAAGCCGAAGCAATTCGCGCAGCCAGGATTCAACTCACCAGCGAATTATACAAGCACCCCGCTAATCCCTATGAATGCTATTTAATTTCCGAATCAGAAATCGATATTTTAAAGCAACTGCAAACAACTTTAGCATCAGTATCAGGCGTACCAGAAGTTTGGCAGAAATTCTGGCAGCAACTACCCACCAATCAAACTCCCTCCCCCACCCTGCGGGTGAATCCTGCGGATACGCTGCGCGAGCGCGGTAGCGTCTCTGAAAGAGAAGCTAGAGCTACATCTCCCCCACCCCTCCTCTGGGCAACTATCGCCCGTCGCCAAGGTTTATTTTCTCTGCACTATGCACCAATCGAATTAGCTGAAATTCTCGCCCCTATATGGCAACGACAGCCAGTAGTTTTAATTGGCAGTGCTTTAGAGCCAGAAACCGAGGCTCCCTTATTTCGTCAGCGTTTGGGCTTAGATGATTTAACCTGCCTAAAATTTGCTTCCGATAGCCAATCAGAGGCGATTCAACTATACATACCCTACCAGTTGCCTCTGCCTAATACGCCAGAGTTTCAACCAGCCTTTATTCATAAGGTGCGGACTTTAGTTTGTCTGAGTGCTACAGCACCAGGACTAACAGTTTTACTTGTGGGAGATGTGCCATTAAAGGCGCAAGTAGGAGCAATTCTGGCTTCTGAGTTTGGTTCGCGGGTGCAGGTGGAGAAAACTTGTTTAGATGACAATGGCATTTTAGTGAGCGGCTGGGAGTTTTGGCGAGAACACCAAGCCGTCTTACCCGCGCCGCAATTGTTAGTAATTGCCACTTTACCCTTACCATCTTTAGAAGACCCTCTGGTAGCGGGTAGAGTAGCTCACTATAAGCGATCGCATCAAGACTGGTTTCGTCTATTCTTACTCCCAACCGCCTTGAACGAACTGCAACGAGCAGTCGCCCCTGTACGCGAAAATCAAGGTATTGTCGCCCTACTCGACAGCCGTGTAGTTAACCGCAGCTACGGCTCCCAAATCCTCAACTCTCTCAGCCCCCTCGCCCGTCTCAACTATCTCGATCCCAGTGTGTTTGCGCCCAGTGGGGAAGAAAATTCAGCCTAGCGCGTGGGTGGGAGTGGGGAGTGGGGGGAGATGAGGGAGAGGGGGAAGTGGGGGAAGTTAAGGAAAGCAGGGGAGCAGAGGAGAAAAAACAACTGTCAACTGTCAACTGTCAACTGACAACTGACTATTGGGGTGATTACATTCACAATAACTAATGCTAGAGTTGCAAAAAAATTCATCTGCGCTGTTTGGCGAGTATCCATGCTGAAGAAATTACAAAAAAAGCAAATTCCCATAATTGCAGGTGCGGCGCTGTTTGCCTTTTCAGCAGGGGCGATGGTGTCAGCACCGCAAATTGGTCAGTATTTTGGGCAGTGGCTTAATTTAAAGGATCAGCCAGAACAGTTATTAGGGGAAAATAAAGTTAAATCAGATGTGTTTCCCCTGATATCACAATCCCCAGCAGAACGAGCAGCTAAACTACAAGAAATTGCGCAAAATGGGCGATCGCCAGACAAAGAAAGAGCGCGATATCTATTAGCTAGTGATTATATTGACACCAAGCAAGGTCAAAAGGCACTAGAATTACTTACTGGTTTAGAGAAAAATTATCCGGCTATTGCACCTTATATCTTACTGAAACAAGCACAAGCCGAGGATTTACTGGGTGAAGATGGCAAAGCTTCTGACCTCAGACGAAAGGTAGTAAAAGAATATCCCAAAGAAGCTGCGACGGTAAAAGCTATATATCTGATTGCCCAACCCAAGCTACAGGATACAGCGATCGCGCAATTTCCCTCCCATCCCCTCACATGGGAAATTATCCAGAAGCGTTTGTCAGAAAATCCTAATCAGCCGCAGTTACAATTAATCTTGGCGCAACATGCCTATACTCAGCCTGGGATAGTAGGTGTGTTAGACCAGCTAGTCCAACAACCCAACCTCAAACCTCAAGATTGGGAAATTATTGGGACAGCCTACTGGGAAAACAATCAATTCCTCAAAGCGGCGAATGCTTACCTCAAAGCGCCCAAAACAGCGCGTAATCTCTATCGGACTGCACGGGGGTTACAGGTAGGCGGTAAAAATAGAGAACAAGCCATCTCCACTTATAATCAGTTAGTACAACAATTTCCGACTGCGGAAGAAACGGGTACAGGCTTATTACGCTTGGCGGAAATGGCCAGAACCAGCAAAGATGCCATACCCTATCTCAACCAAGTAATTGCTAAATTTCCACAACAAGCAAGTCAGGCGTTGGCAAAACAAGCCGAGATTCTCTCAGCCCTCAATGATCAAAAAGCATCTCAACAAACTTGGCAACAACTCATCACTAAGTATCCTAAGTCTAATGAAGCCGCAGAGTATCGCTGGAAAGTCGCATTAGAGAAAGCCAAAGCTAGAGATTATGTTAACGCTTGGAAGTGGGCGCAACCGATTGTCATCAACAACCCTAGCAGTATTTTGGCTCCCAGAGCAGGTTTTTGGATGGGTAAATGGGCAACTGCTTTAGGAAAAGAACAAGAAGCTAAACAGGCTTATGAGTACGTTCTTAGCCAGTTTCCTTACTCTTACTATGCTTGGCGATCGGCTAACCAGTTAGGATTGAATGTGGGAAATTTTGATAATGTCCGTCAACTTAACCCAGAAGTAGTTCCTTACCAGCGTCCTGTACCTCCAGCCGGCTCAAAAACTTTTCAAGAATTGTATTTACTTGGACAAGATCGTGATGCTTGGTTGCAATGGGAAGCAGAATATCTCAACAAGCAAAAACCAACTGTAGCCGAACAATTCACTGAAGGGCTGATGCGGTTAGCTAGGGGAGAATATCTTTCAGGAATTAACCTGATTTCCAAATTAGAAGATAGGGAAACACCAGAGGAAAAAGCTGAGTATCAAGCATTGAGTCAGCAAATTACCTACTGGCAAGCACGTTACCCGTTTCCTTACCTCAAAGAGATTGAAAAATGGTCATCTGAGAGAAAACTTAATCCTCTGTTAGTAACTGCCTTGATGCGGCAAGAATCGCGGTTTGAAGCGAAAATTAAATCTGTTGCTGGCGCTACAGGCTTAATGCAGGTGATGCCAGATACAGGAAAATGGATAGCTGACAAAATCAAAGTCGATAGCAAAACCTTAGATTTAGAAAACCCTAACGATAACATCATGCTGGGAACATGGTATTTAGACCATACTCATGAACAGTATGGCAATAATTCCATGTTAGCGATCGCCAGTTACAATGCTGGCCCCGGTAACGTCGCCACATGGTTACAAACTCTACCCAAGCAAGACCCAGATGAGTTTGTTGAAACCATCCCTTTTACTGAAACTAGAGACTACGTGCGTCAAGTATTTGGTAACTACTGGAATTATTTAAGGTTATATAACCCTGAGATTTCCAATATCGTAGGTAAGTATTCTACAGAACACCCAAAATTGCCATAGAAATGGGGGTGTAGAGGAGCTACAAGAGGTCTCATGCTTTGTTTTTATCGTTATTCTTTGAGTACGATTAAACATAGCTTTTAACTCTACTCCCCCATCTACTGCAATGACTCAAAACGGCAAAGGTAGTTCATCGCTCTTGAACTTAGCAATTTCCCCAACATCTTTTGGTGTTATAGTCGTAAGTATCACTTCTTTGATGGCACAATCTGCCTTTGCCCAAAGTGTCATTATTCCTGACCAAACTTTAGGTAGTGAACAGTCGCAAGTAACTCAGAACTACAACAATAATCCTACCGAAGCGATCGCCAAAGGAGCAGTTCGGGGTAGTAATCTATTCCACAGTTTCCAAGAATTTAACGTTAGTGAAGGACGTTCGGCGCTGTTTATAGCTCCCAATAGTAGTATTGAGAACATCCTAGTTAGAGTTACAGGTAACAACCGCTCGGATATTTTCGGGAAACTGGAGACTCAGGGTGCAAATGCCAATTTATTTCTCATTAACCCCAATGGCATCTTTTTCGGGCCGAATGCTTCACTGAATATAGGTGGTTCCTTTGTGGCGAGTACAGCCAGTGGGATTCAATTTAGCGATCGCACTATTTTTAGCACCACTTCCACCCAACCATTACTAACCATGAGTATACCTACAGGGCTGCAATTGGGCAGAACTGGAGGCGAGATCAATGTGCAAGGAACTTTAGCAGTTCCCACGGGTAAAACCTTGGCTCTGGTGGGTGGCAATATTACCCTAGATGGTATTAATGAAAGCTATATCAGACGTAGAACTCTCTACGCCCAAAGCGGTCAAATTGCCTTGGGAGGAATACTAAAAGAAGGTACAGTAGGACTAAATTTGCAAGGTAATAATATTGACAATCAAATTTTAAGTTTTCCTAGTAATGTCGCCCTTGCTAATATTTCCCTCAACAATCAAGCACGAGTAGATGTTAGTGGTGAGGGTGGTGGTTACATTGAGATTAAGGGTAGACAAATTGGATTAAACCGTGCATCAATAGTAGTCTCAGACACAGAAGGCAATCAAAACAGTCGGGGAATTTTTATCCAAGGAGAACAGTTAACGTTGAAAGATGGCTCCCAAGCCGCAGCATCTGTTAGTAAAGCTGAGGCTACAGGTAATGGAGGCAACGTTACAGTCAAGGTAACTGATTCGATACAAGTAATAGGGATAGTACCGAATGGTTTAGAAATCCCTGGAAATCCTAGTGGATTATTTGCCTTAACTTTCGGCAAAGGTGCTGGAGGAAACATAAATATTGCCACAGGTAAATTAATTGTTGCGGATGGGGGCAATGTAACGGCTAGTACTAGAGGAACTGCTCCTGGTAGTGGTGCTGGTGGAACAGTAAATATAACCGCATCAGATTTTATTCAACTGATTGGCAATACCAAAAATGATCTAGAACGCCCTAGTGGGATATTTTCTCAAACCAATGGAACAGGAAATGCTGGTTCTTTAACTATTGATACTCCGGTTTTATTGATTCAAGATGGAGCAGCCATCTCAGCCGGAACTCAGCCAAATAGTCAGGGTAATGGGGGAAATTTAACCATCAAAGCCAGCAATTTCATAGAAATAAGTGGCAATTCACCAATTGGCAAATTTCCTAGTGGTTTATTTGTGCGTAGTCGTGGCAGTGGCAATGCAGGTTCTATAATCGTTACCACAGGCAAGTTAACAATGCGCGATCGCGGTCTATTCACAGTAGGAGCTTTGGGAACAGGAAACGCTGGCAAAATAGAAATTAATGCTCAGGAAATTAACCTTGATGGCGGCGCAAATATAACGGCTACAACTAACTCAGGTAATGGTGGTGATATTAATTTACAAATAGATCATCAATTACTATTACGCCATAATAGCTTTATCTCTACAACAGCAGGCACTACAGGCGGTAGTGGTAATGGCGGCAATATAAATATTAATATTCCTAATGGTTTTATTATTGCTGCTCCCGGTGAAAATAATGATATCAAAGCTAATGCTTTTGAGGGTAAAGGCGGCAACGTTAACATCAATGCTTTTAGCATTTTTGGTATAGAGTTTCGAGAAAAAGAAAGTTCCCTCACCAACGACATCACCGCCAGTTCTGAGTTTGGGCTAAACGGTACAGTCGAAATCAAGACTCCAGAAGTCCAACCCAACCAAAGATTAACTAATTTACCAACCCAACCTGTAGAGACTAGAGTAGCTCAAGTCTGTCAAGGACTGGCTGGACGTAGGCGCGACAGTTTTACTATTACCGGACGAGGTGGTTTACCAAACAGTCCAAATGAAGTTATATACCCTGATACTGTCTTCGCCGATTGGATTTCCATAAATAATGTCGGGACAATACCAAATACAACCATCAACGCCATATCTACCCCAACCCCAAATAAGATAGTAGAAGCTACAGCATGGGCAGTAAATCCACACGGCGAAGTTATTCTAACTGCTAGTGTACCTGTCACCACGCCTTATAGTTGTCATTAGTCCATAGTCAACAGCCCATAATCCAAAATTATTCTCTCCTGCTGCTGTTCCCTTCCTGGGAGGGTTTAGGGGTGGGTTTCTCCCTTGTCTCCCCCATCTTCCCCCTCTCCCTCATCTCCCAAATTCTCCACATACGCTCACAAAATTGTAAGATGATGTATTTTATCAGCCGATTAAGAAGTGAGGTCTAAATGAACTGGATTAAAGTTATTGCCCAAGATGAATTACCAGAGAATGGGCGTAAAGTGGTGAAGGTGGAACAACGTAACATTCTGCTTCTCAAGCATAACAACAAAGTTTTTGCCATCGAAAATTCTTGTCCTCACTTGAAATTACCTTTACAGAAAGGCAAAATCACCAATGATGGAGCGATCGTGTGTCCGTTTCATCGGAGTGCATTTGATTTGGCTACAGGTAATCCTACTACTTGGACTCCCTTCCCTCCTGGTATTGGCAAAGTGATGGGGATGATTTCTAAAGAAAAGGGATTGTCTGTATTTCCTACCCGTATAGAAGAAGGGAGTATCTGGGTAGAAGTGTAAATCAAAATAACTCAATATTAGGGATTGAGGATAAACTATGACAATTAACTGAGGCACAATAGAACCAAAGACGCTATCAACGTAAAATGACTGCTCAATTAATGGTTCAAACCTCATCCTTAATATCTTCTGGTATCAAGATGAGCGACTTCGGTGACATTTATCTGTTTAAGTTTACCGATGAGTTCATCACTGAGAGTTGTTGGTAGCGAAAGGTTCTTATTCAGTGGCACATGTTGGGTATGCGGAAGTTGAACAAGGAGATAGATGAACAACTCTAGCATTCGGGGTAGTTGCCTTTGTGGAACAGTGAACTTTGAAGTGAACCCGCCGTTCCAAAAAATGGTTCATTGCCACTGCTCACGGTGTCGCAAAGGCACGGGTACAGGCCATGCCACAAATCTAACCGTTGAACCCAGCCAGTTCCGATGGCTTTGCGGAGAGGAACTCGTCACACGTTATGACCTTCCCACGGCAAAGAGCTTCGGCAAATGGTTTTGCAGGCATTGCGGGTGTCCGGTTCCACGACTAACGCGCAACGGCAAGATCATGGTTATTCCAGCAGGCTCGTTGGATACAGCACCGCCTATCACTCCTACGGATCATATCTTTTGGGCATCCAGAGCAGCGTGGGGCTGTGCTAGCGGAGGGCTTCCAACTCATACAGAGTATCCAGAATCATGGTAGAGCAAGAATCTGCCTAACAAAGTGTTCTAGCCTATGTCTGTAGTGAGTAAAAATCACCCATTGATATTTAGGACAGCAAGTATTGTTAAGTTGATGACATACTGAAACAACTTTGTAGTTTATGAATACGAGTAGCTATGACTACCGAAAATCATCAAATTCTAGAAATTACGAAAAATTATCTCAAAGATATTGCAGAAGGTAAAACAGGGGATGAACTTGCTATTTATTATTCTGAGTCAGTCAAGCAAATAGAATACCCTAATCACCTATTTCCTGAAGGAGCAATAAGAAATCTAAACGATTTAAAGGAAGCTTCTCTAAGAGGTAAATCAGTTCTGATAAGTCAGAATTATGACATTCAAAAGTCTTATGTTGCTGGTAACACAGTAATTTTAGAAACAATATGGACAGCAGAAATTGCTGTTCCAATCGGGCAAACTCCTGCCGGAGGAAAGATGAAAGCTTATTTTGCACAGTTTATCGAATTTGAGGATGGCAAGATAATCTGTCAAAGAACCTATGACTGTTTTGAACCGTTCTAAACCCAGAATTTATTTCATCAAGACTTTTAACAAGTAGGTTATCGGCATCTTACGAAAACAAACTATTCATTCATTTGAGGGGGAGGCGTGCAGAGACAAAAAATACCAGCCTCTGCATCCCTTTCGCAATCAAATCCACGACAACAATGAGGTAATATTTTGTATAACTTATTTGCTAGTGCCTATTCCCCAGTGTAATCAGCACCAGAACCAAATTTCCAAGCGTCTACTAAGCGATGCCAATAGTATTGTTGTGTGGGTGGTAAATTTTTAGTCCACGTTTCTAACATGGGGCTAAGTGCAAATAAGGTAGTATAAGTGCCTAAGTTAGTGTAATGCACTAGCCAATCTAAGAGATTTATTAAACCCACTTGAGGAATTATTTTCGCTACTAATGCCGGATGAGATAAGCCAGTTTTGAAGAGTGTTTGTGTTAGTGCAGAAAATTGGACTATATCTTGTAAAAAAGCTTTTAAAACTGGTGTTCCTAGTTGCTGCATTTCTTGAAAAACAGCCGAAAGCAGTTGATTAATTTGCTCTGAAGGAATGTTTTGATTTACACTAACACTCATAGCTTTCTGAAACAACCAAGTAACGCTGAGGCTTGGTTGATATGGTTGCAGCAATGCTAATGCTTTAGCTGATAATTGTTCTGTTTGTAGGGCTTCGTGTATACCTAATGTTAAACGCTTGAGGTGGCGTACCATTGCCCCAAAACCGCCAAAACTCAAGGGTGATTGATTTCCGCTACTATCTCCCACTGGGAGAATGCGATTCCAGGGAGTTTTTAGTGGACTTTGGCGATCGCTAGGAAAAAATCCAAATAAGGCTCTTTGAAATTTTAACTGTTCTAATTCTACACCTTGATATTCTGGTAATAAGCGTAAATATTCTGCAAATAATTCTTCTAAACTTAAGCTTTGGGGATGAGCATCCATGTAGGTAAATAAATATGTTGTCCTCCCATCTCTGGCGGGGAAGGCTTCCCAAAAATACTGACATTGGTTTTGCAAGGATGTGAAGGATAAAATTAAGTCGCCTGCATGGTTTTCAGCAAAACCTTGAGCGCAACTTCCCACCACTAAGCAAAGTGCATCCGGCTTTTTACCTTGGCGTGCTTGTTTGGTGATGGGGGAAAGATGTCCCATTGCATCTATCAATAATTTGGCTGTGAATTGGTGATTAACTATTACCCCATCTGGATGAACAACTACCTCAGAAAAAGGTGTATGTTCAAATAATTGACCACCAGCTTCTAAAAATTTTTGTTTTAAAGTTGCAAGTAAATAAACTGGATCTACCCCAATATTTAAGACATCCTTTACCCAAACTTCTCCACCATCCTTAAATTTAACTCTGGCTGGATTGTATTCGGTAGCGATCGCTTTTTCCAGTTCCTCCTGGGTAAGTATATTTAATTCTACAAACACCTCTAACTCTTTACGAGAAATATTCCATTCCTGTTCCCTACCTTGCAAAATTCCCCTTTCTAGCAACACTACCCGCAGTCCTCGTACCGCTAAGGCGCAACCGATTAAAATGCCTAATGTCCCACCGCAAATAATTACATCGCTGTCTACATTACCTAAACTGTCTTGACTTTCTTTAACTACATCAGGTGTTGGTGCAGTGTTTTCTCGAATAGATTTAAGGATAGCGTCAGCACGGCGTAAATTTCCTAAAACATCCCCTGGTAATTGGGAGAGAATTTCTTCGGTTAGAGACATAGTAATAATTTGTAATTCGTAATTAATGCGAATTAGATGTGCATAATTTTCCTGACTTACCAATATTTACATTGACTGTGACAATGTAAATATAGATAAAGACCAATAAATTAGATGGCAGGAAGTAGTAATGGAACGTAAAAAACTTGTGGCAATTATTGCAGGGGCTATTTCGATTCTTTTAGCGATCGCCTATCTCATCATTGTGCAAATATTAGACTACCGGGATATGAAGCCTGCACCCATCAGCCAAATATATCCAACATCAACAATTGTTGCTTTTGTCAATAAAACCAACCTGTAAATTTCAAATTTCTCTATGTCTCTGTGCCTCTGTGGTAATAATTTTTTAACCATAGAGGCACAGAGATAGATTAATCTGTATCTTCATCAATTACAGCACTGCGATCGAGTATCAGTAAATTACGCAGTTGGTCTGTATCAAGTTCAGTTAACCAATCCTCACCCGCACCAACAACTTGTTCAGCTAATTGTTTTTTACTCTCAATCATGTCGTGAATTTTCTCTTCTAAAGTGCCATTGCAAACAAACTTATGCACCTGCACATTCCGCGTTTGTCCAATCCGAAATACGCGGTCTGTGGCTTGATTTTCTACGGCTGGATTCCACCATCTATCAAAGTGAAATACATGATTTGCCCTAGTTAAATTTAAACCTACACCACCAGCTTTGAGAGAAAGAATCATAATCGGTGGGCCTTGGGGGTCGTGTTGAAAACGGTCAATCATTTCTTCACGTTGTTTTTTACTAGTACTACCATATAAGAAGAATATTTCTCGTCCAAATTGTTTTTCTAAATGGGGTTTGAGTAACTTACCCCACTCTGCAAATTGAGTAAAAATTAAAACGCGTTCTCCACCAGCGACACTATAAATATTACCTTCTGCTAATACCTCCTCCAACATTTCTTGTAAACGTTGTAGTTTGCCTGAACTGTATTTTTCCAAAGTTGCTGCTTTTAAGTATTGTGCTGGATGATTACAAATTTGTTTGAGTTTAATTAATAAAGCTAAAATCATCCCTCGACGTTGCAATCCTTCTGCTGATTCAATTTCTACTAAGGATGTTTCTACTGTTTGCTGATAAAGTGCAGCTTGTTCCGCGCTCAAACCACAAAATACTGTCATTTCTTGCTTCTCTGGCAAGTCTTGAATAATTTCTCTATCTGTTTTCAAACGACGTAGAATAAATGGTTGCACCAAAGCACGCAATTGATTTAAAGATGCTGCATCACCATACTTTTCTATTGGCATGGCGAAGCGTCTTTGGAAGAATTGCTTATTACCTAAATAACCAGGATTGAGGAAGTCTAGAATTGACCAAAGTTCTTGTAATCTATTTTCTACAGGCGTACCCGTTAGAGCAATTCTAAATGTTGTCTCTAATTGTCTTACTGCCTGTGACTGTTTGGCTTCAGCATTCTTCACATTTTGGGCTTCATCTAAAACAATTATCTGCCAAGAAACACCCTGTAATGATTTAACATCTCTATGCACTAATGAGTAACTGGTAATAACTAAATCATATTTTTTAACTGCTTCTTGAAAGGTTTTACCTTTGGGACGTTTATCACCGTGATATTGCAGAACTTTAAGCGTTGGTGCAAATTTTTTGACTTCCCTTTCCCAGTTACCTAAAACAGAAGTAGGACAAACTAGCAAAGTGGGTTTTTCTAGAACATCCTGTTCTTTGAGGTGCAGCAGGAAAGCAATGAACTGGATCGTTTTACCCAGTCCCATGTCGTCGGCGAGACAAGCGCCTAAGCCCCAACGTTCTAAGAAAGCCAACCAAGCTGCACCCCTTTCTTGATAAGGACGTAACTGTCCTTGAAAGTCTTTCGGCTTGGGTAATGGTGCAACGGCTTGATTATTTGTCAGCGCCCCTATCAATTCTTCTAATGCGCCAGAGGCTTCAAAACTGACTACTGGTAATTTCTCTATGACTTGAGTATCACCCGTGCTAAGACGTAAAGCATCTTCTAACGATAAAGCCATTTGGTCTTTACGGGCAGCAAAAAAGGCTTCGGCTGTCTTGATATCTTGAGGACGCAACTCCACCCACTCACCGTTAATTTCTACTAGTGGGCTTTTTAATGCCACCAGTTTATCAAATTCTGCTTTAGAAATAGTTTGACCACCGATCGCTAATTGCCATTGGAAGTTCAGCAAACTCTGCAAACCCAAACGTCCTTGCTTTTTGTTTGGTGTTTCGGCGGAAATTTTCAAACCTAAGCGATTTGCCCAGCCTTCACGGTTCGCCAAACTCGGCGGTAAAATTACCCCTAAACCGCTATCCTCAAATCGCCAAGCAACTGACTTGATAAATTCATAGGACTGCATGGGGTTGAGGTGGCAAAATTGGGGTGATTCTGTATCTAAAGTAGGTGCGATCGCCGGATACAATCGAGAAGCTAACCCCAAACCCCGCAAAAATGTTTCCTGGGGTTGTTCAATTGAGCGAGCGCGGTAAACTAGTTGTTCAACAGGATGTTGCCAAATCGTCGCCGCATCTACCAAAAATTCTGGATCATCGGCTGCTTGCAAGAAATATGCCAGTGTCCATTGGTTTTCCCCTGGTTCTGGAGAACGTAATTCAAAACAAGTCCGAAATTGATTTTTGCTAACTAGTTGATATTGTAGCGGCATAGTCCAAGCTTTGAACGCCGCTTCTAAACGTTCCCAACCAACTGCATCCGCACTAACTGAATTAGACGTACCAGTTAAAGCTTGCAACCACTGTCGCACCGCAGGCGCTAGAGAAGCCATCAACCGAGTTTCTAGCACAGGCTGATTTCCTACCATCTCCCGTAATTGCGTATCAATCACACCATTGAGAAAATTCAATATCAACTCCTGCGCCTGCACAGGAAAATCTATATATATATTGCCACTTCCTACTCCCTGATAAGTCCGACAAACCACAGGCATCTTCGCCGCAAACTTTTCTAAACGAGTTCCATCAGCAGCACTATCTAAAAGGACTTGCCATCTAGAATTTACAGAATTATTTGGCTGTCGCTGGATAATAGGCAGAAATTTAGAACGAGAAATTAAATCTAAACTCCAACGGGCAATCTGTGACCAAAAACGCAAATCTCCACCTAAAAAAGCATTCTCTGGGCTAGTAATATTTAAAGGTAAAGAAGTGAGAAATTTAATTGCCGCACTAGAGGAAAGACAAAAACCTTCTACAAGCCAAGGTTGTAGATAAGTGTCAGAATTAGTCTCAGATTCTAAAGCAGCAGAATGTACAGGGGCAATAACAATTTTTTCTTTCTTCTTAGGTTGAGAAATTGTCGTTGGCAGAGCAATTACTTGTGAGGATATTGGTAAATCTATTTTTTTGACAGCACTAGATGTTTTTGAAGTTCGCTTCTCTATTTGTTGCGGTAGTAAGTTAAAAATTGCCTCGTGTTGAGACTGCAACCACTCACTTAACTCTGATGCCGACAGAGCCAATGGATTAACTGCTACCGTTTCTAAATCATCATCTACCTGTGGCGATCGCCAAGTTTCTCCCCAAATAAATAAACAACTATCCTGCTCTTTTGTTATCCAACTACCGTGTAAAATTGCCATTTCTTAAATACTCAAACTTTACTCTTTTTTTAGTTGTCAGTCGTTTTTGCCTTTGGCTTAATTTTTCGCTATGATATTTAGCTTTTAATATTCATCAAACATTGGCTAAAAATTTTATTCTTTTATTTTTTATGTATCTACTATATTGACTTAAGTACATACTTGTCTAAATATATCTAGATAATCATTAAAATATATCAAATAACATAAGTAATGGACTTTCCTCTATATAAAGTGCTAAAAAACGGGACAACTGTAGAACTAGATTATATAAAACCTCAAGAATATGAAGATGTGAGAACACTTTTAAACTATGTAATTGATGAAGGTAAGACTTATCCACAAAAGCAACAATTATCACAGCCAGAATTTGCAGCTTACTGGTTGAGTAAAGAAGCCTTTGTTGTTAGGGTATCTGGTGAGGATGGCATACACAAGCCACAAACCATATTAGGGTCATTTTATCTCAAGCCGAACTTTCCAGGGCGGTGCAGTCATATCTGCAACGCTGGTTTTATTGTACAACCAGGATTGCGGGGTCAGGGCATAGGTAGATTCATGGGAGAATCCATGCTCTTGGTAGCAGCCCAGTTAGGCTACGAAGCAGTTATGTTTAATTTGGTCTTTGAAACTAATATACCTTCAATTAGTCTATGGCAGTCTTTAGGTTTTGATATCATTGGCAGCATTCCCAACGCCGCCAAGTTAAAAGATGGGCAAGTAGTCAAGGCACTGATGATGTATAGGAAAGTGGGGGAAGATGTGGGAGATGAGGAGGAGAAGACAAGGGAGAACAACTGTTGACTATGGACTATGGACTAATGACCAATGACTAATTTCATATTGCTGTTTGTGTGTAACAGGAGCCAGTTACAGGGCATAAATGTTAGGATTGCCACAGAGAGAGAATAGCGTGCATAGAAGGAAAAAAAGCTGAATGGCAGAATTTGAGAAGTCAATATCCTTCGATGGAAGGGATATTCGACTGAAAGTAGGCCTACTAGCACCCCAAGCGGGTGGGTCGGTTTTGATTGAATCGGGGGATACAACTGTTCTAGTGACAGCTACGCGATCGCAAGCCAGAGAAGGCATTGATTTTCTTCCCCTGACAGTAGATTACGAAGAAAGATTGTATGCGGCGGGAAGAATCCCTGGTGGGATTATGCGCCGAGAAGGTCGTCCGCCAGAAAAAGCCATTCTCACCAGTCGTTTGATAGATCGTCCTCTGCGTCCCTTGTTTCCTTCATGGTTGCGGGATGACTTACAAGTCATCGCTTTTACAATGTCGATGGATGAACAAGTACCACCGGACGTATTAGCAGTAACAGGCGCTTCCATTGCCACTTTAATAGCACAAATCCCCTTTAACGGGCCAATGGCAGCCGTGAGGGTTGGTTTAGTAGGTGATGACTTCATTATTAACCCCACCTATGCGGAAATCGAAGCTGGGGAATTGGATCTGATTGTCGCAGGTTCACCTGATGGTGTAATCATGGTGGAAGCTGGGGCAAATCAATTACCAGAGCGAGATATTATTGAGGCAATTGATTTTGGTTATGAAGCTGTGCGCGACTTAATCAAAGCGCAGCAAGACTTAGTAGCCGAACTCGGTCTGGAAATTGTGCAGGAAGCACGACCAGAGGTAGACCAAACTCTGGAAAATTATATCCGCGATCGCGCGAGCGACGAAATTAAGAAAATTCTGGCTCAGTTTGAACTCACCAAACCCGAACGCGATGCCGCGTTGGACGTTGTTAAAGATAATATTGCCACAGCGATCGCCGAACTCCCAGACGAAGACCCAATTAAGGTAGCTGCCACCGCAGACGGCAAAGCCCTGAGCAATACTTTTAAAGACATTACAAAATACTTCATGCGCCGTCAAATCGTTGAAGATAACGTGCGCGTGGATGGTCGTAAACTCGATGAAGTGCGTCCAGTCTCTTGCCAAGTTGGCGTTTTACCCAAGCGCGTCCACGGTAGCGGCTTATTTAACCGGGGATTAACTCAGGTCTTATCCGCTTGTACCTTGGGTACTCCAGGCGATGCCCAAAACCTCAACGATGACCTGCAAACAGACCAATCCAAACGCTACTTACATCACTACAATTTCCCACCCTTCTCCGTTGGCGAAACCAAGCCATTACGCGCTCCTGGTAGACGAGAAGTTGGTCACGGTGCATTAGCAGAGAGAGCCATCTTACCTGTACTGCCACCCAAAGAGCAATTCCCTTATGTGATTCGTGTCGTTTCGGAAGTGCTTTCTTCCAACGGTTCCACCTCAATGGGTTCAGTTTGCGGTTCCACCTTGGCCTTAATGGATGCAGGTGTGCCAATTATTAAACCCGTGAGTGGTGCAGCGATGGGTTTGATTAAAGAAGGTGATGAAGTCCGAGTCTTAACAGACATTCAAGGCATTGAAGACTTCTTGGGTGACATGGACTTTAAAGTTGCAGGAACGGATGCAGGTATTACCGCTTTGCAAATGGACATGAAAATCTCTGGTTTGCCCATAGAGGTGATAGCTCAAGCAATCAATCAAGCCAAGTCTGCTAGGCTGCATATTTTGGACAAAATGCTCCAAACTATCGACACCCCACGCACCGAAACCTCGCCCTATGCACCTCGCTTGTTGACCATCAAGATTGACCCAGACATGATTGGTTTAGTCATTGGGCCTGGTGGTAAGACAATTAAGGGTATCACTGAAGAAACTGGTGCGAAAATTGACATCGAAGATGATGGCACAGTTACCATTTCTGCGGTTGATGAAAACAAGGCGAAGAGAGCCAGGAATATTGTTCAAGGCATGACTCGCAAACTGAACGAAGGCGACGTTTACGCGGGACGTGTGACGCGGATTATACCCATCGGTGCTTTTGTGGAATTTCTTCCAGGGAAGGAAGGGATGATCCACATTTCTCAACTAGCTGATTATCGTGTTGGTAAAGTTGAGGATGAAGTAGCGGTTGGAGATGAAGTTATTGTCAAAGTGCGCGAAATTGACAATAAAGGACGAATTAATCTCACCCGCTTAGGTATACACCCAGACCAAGCAGCTGCGGCGCGGGAAGCTGCGGCGGTGAATCGTTAAATCGATTGGGATTTTAGATATTATCTAAAATCCGCGATGCCTACTTTGCGAGGCATCGCCGTAAAGTTTTTCACTAAATTGAATAAGCTCAACATTGAAAGTCACGGTTTATGTCAAGATAACATCAACGCATTAGTTCAATGAGTTAGACCTTGCAGGATGTAAGATGAACACCATTGTGGGTCAAAAGCTGAGTGGACGCTACCAAATTCTCAAACAAATTGGCACAGGGGGATTTGGTGTTACTTTCTTAGCCGAAGATATGCAGCGTCCAGGAAATCCTGAGTGTGTTGTTAAACAGTTGCAACCAATATCTAATAACCCCTATGTTTTAGAACAAGCTAGACGTTTGTTTAACAAAGAAGCAGAGATTCTCGAAACATTAGGAAATCATGCCAACATCCCTCGTCTTTTAGCTCATTTTGAAGACAATCAAGAATTTTATCTAGTTCAAGAATACATTGAAGGTCACGACTTAAGCAAAGAACTAGTCCCAGGTAAAAAGCTGAGTGAAGCTTATGTTTTGAAACTTTTACAAGATATTCTAGAAATTTTGATATTCGTTCATCAAAATGGTGTAGTTCATCGTGATATCAAACCATCAAATATCATACGCAGGCAAGATGGCAAAATTGTGTTGATTGACTTTGGTTCAGTCAAACAAATTGGCACTCAAATAGTTAGTTCCCAGGAGCAAAAACCTAGAACTGTTGTAATTGGTACAATGGGCTATATGCCTAGCGAACAATCTAATGGTCAACCAAATTTTACCAGCGATATTTATGCAGTGGGAATAATTGGTATTCAAGCTCTGACGGGAAGCAAACCAGAGCAATTACCAAAAGATGCTAGTACAGGTGAAATTATTTGGCGAAATCAAGCACAGGTAAGCCAAGAACTAGCAGATATTTTAGACAAAATGGTGCGTTATTACTTTCGTGAACGCTTCCAGTCAGCCGAAGAAGCTTTACAATCTTTCCGGGCGTTAACACCTACTCAAATAACACCTGCACAGCCTTTAACTGTGCCTTCAACATCTTCTCCTACATTGCCATCGTCGCCCAATAATTATCTACCCAAGTTAAGTTTAGCTGTAATTGCAGGCATAATTTTGATTTTCTCTATATTTATAACTCCTATCACAAAATTTATCTCTTCAAAAACAGAAACATTCTTAACCTATGAAAATAGCAGTGAGAAGCTGAAGATCAAATATCCCCAAAGCTGGAATAGACAAGATATAAATAATCGCATTACAGGAGAACTGGTAACATTCATTTCTCCTAAACAGAATGATGCCGATGATTTTCAAGAAAAATTAACTATTACTACTGAAGATTTTCCTGGAACATTACAGGAATTTACTCAAACCTCTATTAAGGATATCAATAATCATCTTGTAGAGGCAAAGGTGATCAATACAAGTGAACAAGTAGTGGCAAATAAACAAGGGCAAGAATTAATCTACCTTAATAAAGATGGAAAAAATAGTTTAAAGAACTTACAATTATTTACTTTAAAAAATGGCAAAGCTTACATAATTACTTATACAGCTAAAACAGATAATTATGATGATTTTGTAGAAGTTGCGAAAAAAATGATTCAGTCATTTGAAATTCCATAAAAAATCAATATATGTGCTAATAAATTATTACTGAAATGATTAACTAAAAGAGTGGGATATAAGGCAGGGGGCAGGGGGAGAAAGAGTTTGAGCCTTATTTACTTTTCTTTGCATGGTTTGGTTTTATTGCACCGACTTACTTACCTTTGCGAAGTCGGTCGTCCATGCCGCCAACGCTGACGACAGGCAAAACGAACGCACCAACCTTCGTGATTGGCGAGAAAGCAGGTGATTTAAAGCCAGTCTTACTTGACAAACTGTAATGACCAAGTACCAAATATCAACAGAGGTAATAATGGAAACAGCAGATGTAATTGTGATTGGAAGCGGTCAGGGCGGTATTCCACTTGCGGTTGACTTTGCCAAAGCAGGTCGAAATGTCGTTCTATTTGAGCGCGATGCGTTAGGCGGGAGTTGCATCAACTATGGCTGTACTCCTTCCAAAGCCTTTTTAGCTGCCGCTCATGCGGCAGGTCGCACTCGACAAGCTGCAAAGCTAGGCATACACGCACTCCTTGAAGTCGATTTTTCTACAGTGATGGAGCGTGTGCGTAGTATTCGCAGCCAGTTTAATCAAGGTATTAAGCAGCGATTAGAGAGTGCAGGGGTGAGAATTGTCTACGCTGAAGCCGCTTTCACTGGAGAGCGAACTGTGAGCGGAGGAGGTGTGACTGTGCAGGCTCCGATCATTGTCATCAACACAGGAACATCCTCTACTATTCCACAGATTCCTGGTTTAGCTGGAACTCCTTATCTAACTAACCGAAATTTCTTTGATTTGCAGCAAATTCCGCCCCGGTTGCTCGTGGTCGGCGGTGGCTATATTGCCCTGGAGTTAGGGCAGGGAATGGCGCGTTTAGGAAGTCAGACCGAATTAATTGTCAGGGGCGATCGCTTGCTGGCTCAAGAAGAATCTGATGTTAGTGCTGTGCTGGCTGATGCCTTTGAGCAAGATGGGATAGGACTGCATTTCAAGGCGACGGTTCAGCAGGTTGCTTACTCTAACGGTGTGTTTACCCTCACCCTAAACAATGGGAAAGTCCTTGATGGAGAAGCATTGCTAATTGCAACTGGGCGCAAACCGAATACTGGTGCATTAAATTCTGCGCTGACGAGCGTTGAATTAGATGCACAAGGGTTTATTAAAATTGACGAGCAGTTCCAAACTACTTGTCCTGGGATTTATGCGATCGCAGATGTTGCCAAGCAACCTGCTTTTACTCATGTTTCTTGGGAAGATTATCGTCGCTTGAAAGCCATTCTATGTGGCGAACAGAGGACACGCAGCGATCGCGTCTTAGGCTATGCCGTTTACACAGAGCCGCAAGTGGGCCGGGTGGGGATGACATTAGAACAGGCTCACAAACAGGATATTGCTGCACGCGAAGTCACCCTGCCGATGGCTCACATCGCCCGTAGCATTGAGTGGGGGCATGATCTAGGTTTCTATCGCATGGTTATCGACACCCACACGAATTTAATTTTAGGAGCAACACTAGTTGGGTACGAAACGGCTGAACTCGTACATGTCTTTTTGTCGCTGATGGAAGCTAAAGCAACGTGGCAGATACTTGAACAATCGGTTCACATTCACCCAACTTACGGTGAGGCTTTACCCAGTCTGGCAAGGCTACTTGTTGGAGATGATATGCCAACCTGTCCCAATATGTAATAAGGCAGGGAGCAGGGGGAAGAAACAGTTGCGTTGAGTTTAAAAATTGGGATAATTTATTTTCTGGACTTCCCTAATTTCTTGCGTATTCAAGTTTTTAAGTACTTAGGGCTGGCTGAATAAGGGCGAAAGATAGCAGAATGAAGAGTTTCAGGGTCAGGAAAGAAAAATAAGGTGAAAAGAAAAAGGGTAAGATAAGTAAAAATCCTTGTAGCAAGTTGCGTTAAAATGTATCGAAGAGCGCAAAAGCAAGAAAAAGCAGCAGAAAACTTTGAACTACCCTTTGGGGGAAAACTAGCGTCAGATAACCGATGGGTAATCATGGCGAACATGATACCTTGGTCAAAATTTGAAGCAGAGTACGCAGAAATATTTTCAGCAAGAATGGGAGCGCCAGCCAAAACATTTAGAATGGCGTTGGGAGCATTAATAATTAAAGAAAAATTAGGAATAAGTGACAGAGAGACAGTAGAACAAATTCGGGAGAACCCGTATCTGCAATACATCTTTCTACTCTGCTATTACGGCTTTTTTGTGTATTTTTTTGCCTATTTTTCAAAACTGAGTCTTTTTTTACTTCTTCTATTATCGAAACTGATATTTCATTAAACCTTAAACAACAAAAACTTATCTTTTTTCTGGACTGACTACTTAATCAATTTTTCTCTTCCTTTGAAATGACTTTTTCAGCAAGCCCTACTTAAATATTTGAATACTTAAATATTTTATTTTTAACAGCACAGCTAATTGAATATGTGTATTGCATTAGCAAACCCATGAACTTATGCAAGACAATCTTTTACAAGTATAAGTTTTACTTGTTATTGATATTATCTGCCTGTTGCTGATTGTCGCTCATCTTCACTAAACTCTCCACGGCATACCACAGCAATAAATATAAAATTGTTGATTGCCAACGAGCTAGTTGAGGAAGTAAACGTTTAATTACAAATGCAAAAATACTAAATGTTAAAAGCGATCGCACATCTACTGTTTCTTTTGTAGCTTGTTTGATTTGCTCATTCAAGCCCAATATTGTCTTAGTTATTGTTACAGGTTGTATTTTTTTGGCAGGGGCATCTACAAGATTTATTCTTGAAGCTTGTAATTTGCTTAAAGCATCTTTTAAGGTTTTATTGCCACCATTGTAGTAAATTGTAATACTACCTGAATCTAAATTTGTCTTTATTTTCTCAATTTGCGGAAAAATATATTCTAAATTATTAGCGATTTGGTTAATTTCTTGATGTTGCTGAAATTTGCTAGGGACTTTTAATCGTAAACGTCCAGGTGTATTACTAACTATTTGTAGTTCTATAGGATCGGGAAGTTGAGAAAAAGCAGGTTGTTTCATAAATATGCCACAAAGATCAGCTTAAGGGAATTACGGGCGATCGCTATAATTACTATCAGCGCTCTTATGATTTCGGTGAGGTAACACAATGGTCATCCTAGCCCAGCATCTCACTCTACCAGACCACACTCAGCTACCAGAGTCTGATGGTACATTTGTGAAAAATTTTCAAGAACATCCTCAAAGCATTTTACTAACTGATTCTATCTTGCCGCGATTACAAGAAATTCATCCTGATGGCTATTATTGCATTGGTCAAGATTCTGGTATCTACTGGCGGTTAACAGACCCACCAGAAAAAGGCGCAGAAGCACCAGATTGGTTTTATGTACCGAATGTTCCGCCAACTCTTAATGGTGAACTCCGCCGTTCTTATGTATTTTGGCAAGAATTAATCGCACCATTGATTGTTTTGGAATTTGTGTCGGGAAATGGAGAGGAGGAACGAGATAAAACTCCCTACAAAGGAAAATTTTGGATTTATGAAAATGTGATCCGTCCTGCTTACTATGGTATTTATGAAGTTAAAAAAGCATCTGTTGAGGTTTATCAATTAGTTGGTAGTCGTTACCAAAAATTAGCTGCTAATAATAGGGGGCATTATCCAATTGAGCCTATGGGTGTGGAATTGGGGATCTGGCAAGGCCGCTTTATATTAGATGCAGAAATACCTTGGTTACGGTGGTGGGATGAACAAGGTAATTTACTGTTAACTGGTGATGAACGTGCGGAACTCGAACGTCAATCTGTAGAATTTGAACGTCAACGTGCGGAAGCTGAACGTCAACGTGCGGAAGCTGAACGCCAGCGTGCGGAAGCCGTAGAATTAGAGAATGCGCGGTTGCGGGAACGTTTGCGTGCTTTGGGTGTTGACCCTGACACTCTCGCCTAAAGTAAACTCAATAATATAGCGATCGCTTAACTGGTAAATTTACGATCGCTTAGTTTAACTATTTCAATATCGTTATTTAATTTCTGTTACTAACCACTGCCATTCAGTGACTACAGATTCGGGTATATTCAGAACCAATGGCTTTTGGCTTTTAACTGGTACATATAGTTTGAGTGCATTAGTTGTTGGTAGTTTAGCTAAAACCTCATTTAATTCATATTCACCAACATTAGCAGCAGGTGCAGTTAAGGCATAAGCATCTGAAGCCAACAATAATTTTCCCTCGGTTGCCTCGATTTCTAACGGTTGGGGGTGAGTAATTTCCACTACACCCGGAAAAGCTACTAAGCGTAACCTTAAATCTGGAACTGGATAATTGTAATTTTGTTTGAACAGTAGCACCTGCCAAGCATATCCAGATTCATCTTTGATTGACACTTGTGAATGGTAACGCAAAATTCCTGGGGAATCGTGATGTTGGCGTAGGAGGGCAATTGCTGATTTTACATCCCAACCGCTCAAGCTCAACGCTAGCAGCAGAACTAGGACGCAACGCCACAAATATCTGTAAAAGTTGAGTTTCATATACTAATTAGAACATATAGCACTAGAGACGTTACATGTAAAGTCTCTACATGGTTTTGGATTTTATGCTTGTACCTCATCTACCCAAAATCTGCTGTAATTGCTGAAAACGCTTGTTCCCTAATTATGTGGATAATATCGCATAGCTGTCACACATACAGCAGATACTTGTTTATACGTCAAAAATGGGCGATTTTAGCTAATACTTACTACTTATTGCCTATTGTTTATTACCCGTTTAGCTTTCATACTCCTTTGTAGAGATAATTTTTAAGACACATCAGGGAGAAATTCCAGTGGTTTTAACATCAGAACCCCGGAAAAATGCGTCACTACAAGCAATCTGGCGTGTACTGGGGAGTTTGAGAAACTACAGATGGGCTTCGCTGGGGGCTTTGATTAGTTTATTAGTGTTGACAGTTGCAAATACTATTACTCCCCAATTATTTCGCTGGGCAATAGATCAGGGCATTGTCAAACAAGATTTACAGATAGTTATATATAGTGCTGCATGGATGATAGTTGCCGCGATCGCTCGTGGTGTGTTTAGCTTTAGTCAAAGTTATTTAGCTGAATCAGCTTCTCAAGGCGTTGCTTACGATTTACGCAATAATATTTTTAGTAAGATTCAAAATCTGAGTTTTAGTTATCACGATCAATCACAGACTTCGCAACTACTCACCCGTGTCACCAGTGATATTGAGCAGATTCGTACTTTTGTCGGGACTAACTTGATTCAAGTTATCGGTGCAGTCGTGACATTAGTAGCTATTGCGATACTTTTACTGGTAATGAATTGGCAACTAGCTATGATTTCTTTAACGTCAGTGCCGATCACAGCTTGGTTGATGACGCGATTTGTTAGGCGTAATAATCAACTTTTCCGGCAAGTACAAGAAAAACTAAGTAATCTCAATGCTGTATTGCAAGAGAATTTGCTTGGTATTAGGGTAGTTAAAGCCTTTGTGCGGGAATCAGTGGAGAAGTCTCGTTACACCAGCCTCAATAATGAATTAGTTGCGGCTAACATGAAGACAATTCATAGCATCAGTAATACATTCCCGTTTATCTTTTTATTGAGTAATCTGGTAACGCTGGCGGTGTTTGCCTATGGAGGAGCGCAAGTTGTCGGGAATAAGTTTTCCATTGGCGAATTAATAGCATTTAATTCCTACCTAATATTGATTTTCCAGCCGATTTTGCTGATTGGCTTTGCTGCACCTGCGATCGCTCAAGCTGCGGCTTCTGCGACACGAGTTTACGAAGTAGTAGATGCCACAATTGATATTCAAGAACGTCCCAATGCGATCGCCTTTGATACTTGTGGCGGTAGAATCACCTTTGAGAATGTCACTTTTCGTTATCCTGGCGCAACTACGGAAGCATTGAAAAATGTATCTTTTGAAACTAAGCCCAAAGAACTAATAGCAGTTTTAGGGATGACAGGTTCGGGCAAAAGTACAATTATGAACCTGATTCCGCGCTTTTATGATGTTACAAAGGGAGCGATTCGGATTGATGGGCGAGATGTGCGCGATTTTACCCTCAAAAGTTTACGCAGACACATCGGTATTGTCTTTCAAGAAACTACATTATTCTCTGGAACTATCCGTGAGAATATCGCCTACGCCAAACCCAATGCACCCCTAGATGAAGTGATTGAGGTAGCAAAAACAGCCCAAATCCATGACTTTATTGCTAGTTTGCCTGATGGCTACGAAACAATTGTCGGTGAACGTGGCGTTGGTTTATCTGGGGGACAAAAACAAAGAATTGCGATCGCCCGGACTTTACTTACCGATTACAGTATTTTGATTCTTGATGACAGCACCTCAGCCGTAGACGCAAAGACGGCTGCTGAAATTCAAGCCGCATTAGATGACATGATGCGCCAAAAAGCTTGTGTAACTTTTGTAGTAGCCCAACGTATCAGTACTGTTAAAAATGCTGACCGTATTTTACTCATAGATAAAGGAAGATTGGTAGCCCAAGGAACTCATGAGGAACTAATGCAAACCAGTCCGCTCTATGGGGCGATTTTAGAATCTCAAGTGATGAAGAAAAGGCAGTTGACAGTTAACAGTTGACAGTTGTTATTCTCCTACCCTGCGGGAAGCAAGCTACATATCCCTCATCTCCTCCCACTCCTCAAGATAAAATCACATGCTATCTGCGCCAGAGAAAATTCAACAAACCTCAACTATCCGGCGTTTTCTAGAATACTTTCGCGCCTTTCGCAAAGAAATTCCCATTGCCTTAATGTTAGTAGTAATTGGTGCTTCGACTCAGGCGATCGGGCCATTTTTACTTGGCTGGTCAGTTGATAATCTGATAGCAAAAGGGAATTTACAGGGGTTATTCTGGCTATTAGGGCTACTAGGTTTAATTTACTGCATTGGGATCTCGGCAACTCGCGGTCAAATTCTTCGCGTCGGTTCGATTATGCAACGGTTGCTGGCTCAACTGAGACAAGATATCTTTCTAAAAATCCAGAGTCTACCACTGAGCTTTTTTGATCGCAGTGAAGCTGGCGATTTAATGAGTCGGCTATTAAATGATGTTAATACTGTAAATCAGGCTTTTGGACAAACTGTTGCCCAAATATTAGGTAGTGTTTTGAGTTTGGTGGGCATTGTAATTGCTATGCTTTCCATTAACTTACAACTGGGACTCTTAAGTAACTTAGTTATACCAGTGATGATTTTTACTACTAGCATATTTTCACGGTGGGCGAGGAGTAAGTTCCGTGTGACACGAAAAACAATTGGTGAACTTTCTGCCAAATTAGAAGAAGATATTGGTAGTGTGCGAGAAGCACAGGCATTTAATCGAGTCAACCTTAATATTGCAGAATTTGACCAGCTTAACGCTGCTAATCGTGATGCTAACGTTGAAGCAGTAGCCATTACTTCTGCGTTTTTACCATCAATTGATTTCCTCAACACTGTAGCTACAGCAGGTGTACTAGCTTATGGTGGCTATCTCGCCGTCACAGGAGGCGCTACAGCAGGTGTGGTGGTATCTTTTTTACTTTATGTGCAGCAGTTTTTTCGTCCTATCCAAATTCTCAGTCAGTTTTACACCCAAGCTCAATCTGCTTTTGCTGGGTTAGAGCGAATTTTTCTGTTGTTGGATGAACCAGCCCAACTCCAAGATGCGCCTGATGCTACCCAAATGCCTTCTATCCAAGGTGAGGTGATATTTGAGGATGTGAAGTTTGGCTATAACTCAGAAAAACTTGTTCTCAAAGGCGTAAATTTACACGCTCAACCAGGACAGATGGTGGCATTAGTAGGGCATACTGGCTCAGGCAAAACGACTATTATTAACTTGATATTGCGTTTTTATGATGTCTCCGGTGGGGCAGTAAAAATTGATGGAATTGATGTGCGTAGTGTGACTCAAGCTAGTCTCCGCCGCCAAATTGGCATTGTCTTACAGGATAATATTTTGTTTAGTGGTACTGTAGCTGAAAATATTGCTTTTGGTGCGCCTTATGCCACTCAAGCCGAGATTGAAACTGCGGCACAAATGGCGAATGTCCATGAGTTTATTACTTCTCTACCACAGGGTTATACAACTCAGTTGGGTGAACGCGGTGCGCCTCTCAGCCAAGGACAGAAACAATTAATTAGTATTGCTCGTGCCGTGTTAATCAATCCCCGCATCTTGATTCT
Organism: Nostoc sp. MS1; assembly: GCF_019976755.1. NCBI lineage: Bacteria > Bacillati > Cyanobacteriota > Cyanophyceae > Nostocales > Nostocaceae > Nostoc > Nostoc sp. MS1. The sequence goes on along the minus strand of NZ_AP023441.1, from coordinate 1,388,581 downwards.
AGATGAAGCAACTAGTAGTATAGACACTCGTACAGAAGCACTTGTACAAGATGCGATCGCTCGTTTATTGCAAGGTCGTACTAGCTTTGTCATTGCCCACCGCCTCAGCACCGTCACCCAAGCTGATCAAGTTTTAGTTATGGAGCAAGGTCAAATTGTCGAACAGGGTACTCATACCCAACTAATTGAGCAACAAGGTGTTTATGCTAACCTTTACGCTCTCCAACTGGGTGCAGCAGCAACAGTGGAAGTTGGATAATTCTAGCTTCGTTTTTGTTTAGCAGGAAGAGAAATGATAAATTCTGTACCTTTACCTAGTTGGGAATGACATTCAATTTGACCTTGATGTTTTTCCACCACAATTTGATAACTAATAGATAATCCTAAACCAGTTCCTTTACCAACAGCTTTAGTAGTGAAAAAAGGATCAAAAAGATGCTTTCTGATGTCCTCACGGATACCAAGGCCATTATCGGCGATGCGAATCAGGACTTGCTGCTCTTGTGTGTATTCAGTAGAAATGCGAATCGTAGGAGAGCTAATCGTCAGTTGTCCATTGTTAGCTGCTTGACCATGAATTACTAAATGGCGTTCTGTTGCCACTGACTCTTCTAAAGCATCAATTGCATTGGCGATAATATTCATAAATACTTGATTCAATTGACCAGCGTAGCATTCCACCAGTGGTAATTGACCATATTCTTTAATAACTCGAATTTCTGGACAATCAGGCTTAAATTTGAGGCGGCTTTGTAAAATCATGAGAGTGCTATCAATACCCCCATGAATATCGACTTCCTTAAATTCAGCTTCATCTAGACGAGAGAAGTTACGCAAAGACAAGACAATTTCTCTAATTCTATCAGCACCAACATTCATGGAAGCTAACAACTTAGGCAAATCTTCCACTATAAAATCTAGGTCTACCGCCTTAATTTCTGCTTTGAGTTGCGGATGGGGATCTGGATAATGATGCTGATAGCATTCTAACAAGTGTAATAAGTCTTGAGTATATTCCCTCGCCGGAATCAAATTACCATAGATAAAGTTCACAGGATTATTAATTTCATGAGCCACACCAGCCACAAGCTGACCCAGACTAGACATTTTCTCGCTTTGGATTAATCGCAGTTGCGCCTTTTGTAACTGCTCTAAAGTTTGTTCTAATTTTTCTTTTTCTTGAGTTAAAGCAATAGTACGTTGCTCTACCCGAACTTCTAATTGCTGATTTGTTTGTTCGAGTCTAAGTAGCACTTCTTGTAAAGAGAGTTCTGTTTGTTTACGTTCAGTAATATCTATCAAAAAACCAAGTAATTGCGTATCATGCTCTGAAGACTTCATAACATTGACAATATCTCTTAACCATACCCATCTACCATCAGCAGTGAGAAACCGATACTCAACTATATAATCATCTTCCTCGGCAACAGTCTGATGATGTGTTATTACTTGGGGTAAATCTTCTGGATGAATGTGCGAATACCAAAATTTTGGTTCATACCAATTGGCTAAATCATAACCAAATAACTCAGCCGCTTGTGGCCCTACATAAGTAAATTGGCGAGTGGCACCAATAGCTTCCCAAGGTACTAATTTGACACTTTCTACTAACCGTTTGAGCCGTTGTCGTGTTTGTTCTAAGTCTTTTTCTGTTAGCTTACGTAGCGTAATATCAGTAGACATGACAGCGTACTTGATGGTTAATCCTTCTGCATCTTGTATCGGCTGTCCATCTACTAAAAGCCAACATTCTCTTAAATCATGTGTTTGAAAAGAAAGCTCAAACTTAAAACTTTCTCCCTTCAATAGTTGTTCACGAATGTAAGTTTGTTGAACATTCAACTGCGAGTTAGAACCAAGTACAGCAAAGAATTTTTGCCCTGTTAGCTCATCAAAAGGTAAACCTGTACGTTCAGCAAAGGCTTGATTAACCCACTCAATACGTCCCATTCTATCTGTCAATGCCATTAATAAATCTTTACGTTCTGCCAAGGCTGTAAACATTGTTAATGGCAAATTCGATGAGTCGGCTAACATACCCATAACTCCTATTTAGAGTATTGAAGGGCATCGCGTCTTCCAGCTATGTATGCTAATATTAGCTTGCTAATATCATCACGAACCCGTCGAAATATTTGTAACTTTTCTGCTTCAGTTCCTGTTGCTTCTGCTGGATCAGGAAAGCTGAAGTGATGGCGTTTGACGGCGGAAGGTAAGGAAGGACAACTCTGATCTGCATGATCACATACTGTAATAACAGTATCAATTTTTTTATCTAAATATAGATTCAGGTGCTTACAAGAGTTTTGAGAAATATCTATCCCGATTTCTTCCATAACTTTAATAGCCAAAGGATGAACTTGTGCTGCTGGGTTCATTCCTGCACTCTGTGCTGTTAATAAGTCATCAGCTAACTCTTTTAAAAACCCTTCTGCCATTTGACTCCGGCAAGAATTACCCGTACAAAGAATTAAAAGCAGTGGTTTTTCCATACTGAAGGTTTCTAGATAAAAACATAATATTTATCAAAACTCTAGCTCTGAAAAAATCAGCAAGCTTCAGGGAAAATACTATAATCAGTTTTCACATGATCTTTATTAACCTAATCTTAATCTTGAAAAATAGCTTTATTTATTTTTATTTAAAGATTTATCTTCTCAATTAGCATATTGATAAATTTGTAAAATATTATAAATAAGAAATTCTATTCTGCCTGCTGGTTAATTTGCTGAATTGGTAGAAATAATTGACTTTCTATCTTTTGTTTTAATTTACTATCTACACAATATTTTAGGCAATTTATAATAACCTCATTGACTGTAAAATATTGTTTAATTAATTCACTTTGTTTTTCATTAAATTGCCAATCTTGACCAATATGTCTGTATTTAATAAGATTAATCTTTAATTGATTATTCCAATTTTTACCATTATCTTGCCACCAAGAGCGTAATTTTTCAAAATTACTTTCTGTACTAGGTAGTTTTTTTCTAAGTTTTTGTAAATCCTTTTCAAACTCAGAATTTTTAACTATATCGATAGCCTCATCAAAATTAATATTGAGCGCATGGATATGATTGAAAGCATGAGTATTATTAATATTTTGCTCAAAAGAAATTTCTAGTTCAATAGCGCAGGTTAAAGTAGTTAAAAGTAACTGATCAAGAATAATTTCCTGATTAGCAGCTAAATTAGTAAGAAAATCCCAGTCTAGAGCGTAGTTAGGACTGTGAGCAATAGCATCGTCACAAAGCATATAGAAAGCACGAACCTGAGCTGCTTGTTGTGTATGACAAACTTTATTGCTTTTTTGATACAGCCACATCAGATAAGTTTGAATTTTTGGATCATTAGCTACAAGCTCATCAACTTTATGCTTCATTAAACTTAATAACTCATCAGGATTTTTCAACATACTCACAGTTAACAAAAATATTTTATGCCAGCGTTTATCACTAATATTGTCTATTAACAAGCGCCAAGCCTTATCTTGATAACCATCAATAATATATTTTGCTATCAAATATTCTTGAAATCCTAAATGAGAAAAAGAATAAATGTTTCTCGCTCGTTCTACTAAAAAACTATCTTGTGTAGCAACTTCTTGAATAAATACTGCTCCATCTTGCTCGGATTGATTTGCTTTCGCATGAATAAACAAATATTCACATACTAATTCTTTAATTGTCTCCTGAGCAAAAAAATATTGTTTTTTCAGAAAAGTATTAATAGCAATATGAGAAAGTATCTGTCTTTTTGCAACTAAGGTAAAATCACTAAAAAAAATATCTCTCTTAATACCCCTGATTTTATCCCATTTAGCTAATAAGACATGCAATAACTGTTCATATAATTTTTCTAATGAAACAGGAAACTGCATCTTGTTTCTAAATACTATACACAAAAGATGTAATAAAAGTGGTGTGGTAGCTAATTCACAGATTCTTTGATTCTCTGGTAAGTTTAGTTGTTGAATAAATAAATTCCCGAAAGATACACTATCAATATTATTTTTTCCACCAATTACTAAAAACCATTTTTGGACGAAGGCTGCTACTTGTTCTTCGTAAAAATCTGCAATTTCAACTTCAGTAAATCCTGTAAATCTGTATTTATATGTAGAAGTTCGAGAAGTAATTACAAATTTGTTTTTATAAAAAATTTGGACGAATTTACGGATTTCTCTAATAATTTTATCAAAAAAAGCTGTTGGGACTTCATCTAAACCATCTATTAAAATTAATGCCTTACCTCCAGTTAGTATTGCTAAAGTTGATTCTTTCTCAATTCCTTCATAACGACACTCTTGAATGATGTATTTTAATAAACTTAACTCATTCTCGCTTTGAGCATCCTCAGCAAATTCTTTTAATTTGATAAAAATTGGTACTTGATTAGCCAAAAATTTGCGATGGTTTCCGACCGACCGTAGGTCATCGCTACATTCAATTGCGAGATACTGTAAAAATGTAGTTTTACCCGAACCAGGCTTACCCAAAAGCATCAACTTAGAATGACGTGATACAGCCTCTAAAGCCGATAACGTTTTTTGATGTTGATTGTAAAACCCGCCAAAGCCGTGTTCAAAGCGCCAATCTCTCATGAGATCGGAAATTTCTAACCATTGCTGGCTTGTTACTTCTTCCAAAACATAGACAGGAGTATAAATTTCTTTTAATGGAATTACCTGAGCAACATCCAACATTTGGACAGTGCTGCACTGGTCTAGGATTTTATCATGACGCTTTTGCCGGACTTCCTCTACTAACGCATCAGTATCAACTTTTTTGGGTTGTTCTGCCTCTGAAGGTTGTTCAGCTAAACCAATAACATTTTGCCAAGAGAGTCCTAGTTGTTGGCAAATTTGCACGAAACAACTGCGAGATACAGGCTCACCTGCAAAAAATTTAGATACAGGTTGCCGTGTAATTCCTAAAGCGGCTGCTAGTTTTTGTTGAGTCAGAGTTTTATCTGTTAAGGCTGTTTTTGCAGCTCTAATACCTTCAGGAGACGCTTTTAGTCCTTGGCTGGTCATACTTTTAGTCTAATGTGTTATTAGATACTATTGTCTTTGTATCTGCACGTAGACGCACTCCAGACAGATACTCGTATCTCCCCGTAGGTAGTTTTTCCTTTGGTTAGACCAGAGTAGGGTTTATTACGGTAATTTTGACTGGAATTACTTTTTGGCTTTGTTGTAGAACCAATAAAACCTATTCAGAGAAGCTCGACATATAGGGAACACACTGATAAAAGTTAACTTCTCTTGATTATGAAGATTTGTAATTTTAGCATGGGAACGTAAAAACATACCAAAGTTATACAAAAGTTATACATTTTGTAGGCATAATCATGGCTGAACTTTTCATAAATTTAATGGAAAATTAAATGTAGCTAAGTAATACAACGATAATGTATAGCTGTCAGCTACTATTGGTCTACGTACTCACCGGAGGTAGACTAATATCAACGCTTTCCAGTAAAAACGCTCATAACATAAGCACTTTAATGGCTGCTTCTGTGTTAGGCGTATTACTAATAGCACAAGGCTAAATAAACAATAGGCTATAACAATCGCTAAAACAGTATGGTGACGCTTTCCGCTACAAACCCCAAAATTCTTGTTGTAGATGATGATTTTGGAGTCCGTAACCTTATATATCGCTTTTTAAGCCGCAAATATCAAATAGAGTCTGCGGCTGATGGTAGAACGGCTTTGTCATTATTTGAGCAATTTAACCCAGCTTTGGTCATCCTCGATTGGAATCTTCCAGACACCAGTGGCTACAATCTTTGTCAAGAAATGCAAAGCCGCAATAATGTCTTGGTGATGATTCTCACTGGTAGAACGGAGGAAGCTGATAAGATAAAAATCTTAGCGGCTGGCGCTGATGACTTCATTACTAAGCCATTTAGTTTAGCTGAAATTGAAGTGCGAGTACAAGCGCTTTTAAGACGTGTACGCTCCATTAAACCTTCTCCTTCACAACGTTTAATATTCAAGCAATTGGCAATTAACCCAGAAGGACGAGAGGTAACGCTTAACGATAAGCCTCTTAATCTCACAGCTTTAGAGTTTAATATTCTACATTTTTTAGCAAGTCATCCCGGTCAAGCTTGGAGCCGTCCTCAGTTAATTCAAAAAATTTGGGGTTGCGACTACGTAGGAGATGGACGAGTAGTAGATGTACATATCGGCCAGCTACGCAAAAAGCTAGAAGCTGATACTAGTGTTCCTGAGTTTATTAAAACTGTTCGTGGTTACGGATATAAGTTTGAAATACCAGAATCTACAACTTAGATCCTAAAAACAAGAGTTGACTTGAGCCATCAGTTAATTTACGGAATATTATCAGGGTGTGGCTATTTATAATTTGATCATAGATTGATATCCTCCTTTTTGATACTTGCAATAGATAATTACTTAAAGATTTGATTCCGTTCTCATAATTCAGTTGTATGGCAGGAGGCAGGAGGTAAAGTCTTATTATTCCTTGCAACCAAGCTTTGATAATCTCCTAACCTATGTGACTATGGCTATAAATCCAAGGCATTGAGTAAAGTATTCAAATAAAAACCTTTTTATCTTTTTTAAAAAATTGGTCAATTTCTCATATAGCAATTCCCAAGCACATGAAATACACCCCACCCGCGCTATCACGCACCCTCACGCCACTTGCTACAAAGGGGGGAACCCCCACTTGGCAAGGTGAGGGTTGGGGAGGGGTAATTTTGTACTTCACCAGAATGGGAAACGCCATACCAGATTCACTAAGGTTTTGGAAAAAGTATTTTTATAAATGTCTCAATTTGCACAGTAGCAAATCAATTAGACATTTATCATCCAAAAGAACTGCTAAAGCGCAGTGGCAGGGTGTTAAGCCAGTACCAAGTAAAAATCCTTATTTCTCTCACCACCCAATTAGAAACATCTATCACACTTTCTTAGGGCTGGTTAAGAATTATGTAGGTGTTAACCTATTCTCCGAGTTCTGCAACAAAGTAGCTGTAGGCTATTGTGCAACTTGCAGGATAGCATTAATAATTAATTTTTTTGTTGTCTCACTCTTAGTATCTTAATTCTTAATTAAAGTTTATGGGCGTTCAGCAACTTATAAACTATGAAAATGAGCTTGGAGCAGAAGTTGTACATCATTTTTTGTTGACGGTTAACATTCAACAGTCACCAAACCTGATGAATGACTATGTAATTTAAAAGCGTAATAGCTTATTGTATTTGATGTAGTTGCTCAGAGATGATGCAATCAACGCAAATAATTTTGGGAGAATAGGTATTAGTCGCTTTAACAAACAAAAGCAATAACTAAGTTAGGTAGACATAATTAAAGGTAAAATGCAAAAGTTTCAAACCCTGATAGCAAAAGGCTTTTCTCTTATGGCTCTTACTAAGTCTGCCGTATACCGGAGGCTACTGCCTTCTACTTAAATAAAAGCTATGATGAGGCTGTAGGATTGACAAAGGAGTCAATTGTTTGCATAAGTTCAAATAAGTATTAACATCTGCTGGTATTGCCAGCTAATAATCATGATCCCCTGTTGGATAAATGGAATTAAAAATATATGAGCGGTGTGAATTTTTGCCGCTAACGTAATGTTAAAACAATTGCCAATCGCTGATCGGTGCGAACACTATGGAAAATGATGCGGCAACGCTCTACTGTCCAAATGAACTGTGTCAGGCTCTTAACCCCCTGACTCACAAGTTTTGCCAGCGATGCTCCACACCCTTACCCAAGCGTTATTTGTGGGTGGTGGGGGATAGTCTGAGTGTTGACAGTGCCGGAACAATATTAGGCGATCGCTATTTAGTTATTAATAAATCCGTTGTTTTAGATACTAAGCCAGGTTTATTACCCGAAACGCCTGAGTTAGAAAATACCCATCCCATCAGACCTTATCTGCGCCTCATTCCTTATCGTTTAAATATCCCGCAGGTCTACGGAATCACCTCTGTAACTGATGGCAATCTCCATAGCCAAGTTTTGTTGTTAGAAAAAGCGCCACTTTTTGCAGACAATTTAGCTCAACAGGTACATTTATGTAATGAGTTTACCGATGCTTGGCGCTACGCTTCGTCTATGCGCCAATTACATTGGCTATGGCAAATTGCTAACCTTTGGCAACCATTTAAGAGTGAAGGGGTGGTTTCTAGCTTACTCAACTCCCATCTGTTGCGGGTAGAAGGCCCATTAGTACGGTTATTAGAACTACAATCAGACTCAGCAACAGTGCCAGAATTGCCGCAATTAGGACAATTTTGGCAGCAGTTGCGCCAGGAAGCTAAACCAGCCATAGCAGAATTTGTTGACCAAATTACGCATCAACTCATTCAAGGTGAAATTAGATCATCAGAATTGCTAGTCGCTGTTTTAGACCAAGGACTGACAGAATTAGCTAAAGCCCAAACCACCACCATCCAAATTGCCACACAAACTGACACTGGTCCCAGTCGGCAACGGAACGAAGATGCTTGCTACCCACCCAGTGGCACACTATTAAGTAAACCACCCCAATCAACTGCCTTGGCTATTGTCTGTGATGGAATTGGTGGGCATGAAGGGGGAAATGTCGCCTCTAATTTAGCCATTGAAACCATTCAACAGCAAGTACAACAACTGACAAATGTACCAATAGATCATATTGAACCCGCTCTTTTAATAGCTGACTTAGAAAGGGCTGTAGCTATTGTTAATGACAAAATTAGTCAGCGCAATGACAGCGAAAACCGCCAAGGGCGAAAACGCATGGGTACAACCTTAGTGATGGCATTACCTATTGCCCACGAAATGTATATTACCCACGTTGGCGATAGTCGCGCCTATTGGATTACCCGCCAAGGTTGTTATCAAGTTACCCTGGATGATGATGTAGCTTCAAGGGAAGTAAGATTAGGTTATGCAATTTATCGTGAAGCTGTCCAACAAGGTGGATCTGGTTCGCTGGTGCAAGCTTTAGGCATGAGTCCTAGCAGTTCGCTACATCCCACAGCGCAACGATTTATCTTGGATGAGGATGGAGTTTTTCTGTTAACTTCTGACGGGTTGAGTGATTTTGACCGTGTAGAAGATTACTGGGAAACAGAAATTTTACCGATTCTCACTGGTGAAGAAAATAATATTGTGCATGTGGTGGAGCGATTGGTGAACATTGCTAACACCAAAAACGGTCATGATAATGTCACAATTGCTCTAGTTAATTGCCGAGTTAAATACACTGAACCACAGATAACTTTAAAAGCAGTTATTCCCGAAAGTACTAATATCAAAACTGTTAATTTAACACCAACGACACAACAGTCAACATTACTAGAAAATAACTCAGAACAAAAAACCAAAGTAGTTGCTAATAATTTACCCAACAGAATCAGCAAACTACCCCTAAGTTGGCTCGTACCCTTAATCTTAGTGGCAACAGCGGGTGTCTTCGGTTATTGGGTAATGTTGCTACGATCGCAATATGCAATCCCCACTGCTAACCCAACTAAGACTGTACCATCAGCTACTAACAGTCCTAATGTAGAGCGATCGCTAAATAATCTCGCCTCTGGATGGATAATTAAAACTAACAGTGAAATTGCTGTTAATCAACAAAAATTACCACCTGAAAGCTTTTTAGAAGTTATCGAGAAAAAACCTAATCCTCAACCAACGTCTGGGGGTTATGAAGTGTATCTTCGTTTATGTAATAATCCCCTCCCAGCTAGTTCTAACAATCTGGCAACAAATCCTCCCGCACCTTCAGATAAACCAGTCAAGCTCGAATTAGCTCAACTCAAAAAGTATGCTGTCACTGTTTTATCACCTGGTCAAGACAGCCCTTGCGATAGTGTTTCCCCTGCTAAAGATAGCCTACCTTCTACACCAAATCCTGCAAACAATCCACAATAATTCAAAATCATGAGGTTTGTTGACAGTTGACGGTTAACTGTCAATTGTCAACAATCAAATATGAATCCTACGTGTACAGGCATGGGGGTATTAGACCCCTAAATTTAAGATAAACTAATAAAAAGCTGAAATACTATACATAATAACAAGATGCTATCCACAAGTTCAAAGTTCTCCAACAACGAGAATCTCCTTGGCAGGTATCACAAAGGTTGTTGGGTTTTTATTTTTATACAGGGAAATACATCAAAGTGTAACTTCTTGTGTAAAATGATAGACCCAGTGAGTACAGTTTTGAATTTTAAATTTTGAATTGTTTGTACCTCGTAGTGACCTAATCCATGCCATCCCTGAATCTGGCGATCGCCCGTCTCATCAATACTGGCAAAGATAGTTTCGCCATTTGGGTGGTTAAGGCTCCCTATCCCAGTGGCTATGTTCTACGTGACTGTGCCTGGCCTGTTGAACTCACCCAAGTTTGGCAAGAGTGGCAGCAAATGTTTGCTGGCCATAGTGGAATTTACATTTCTTCAGATACTAAACCCCCCTTAACAAACCCCGCTCCTTGGAATTTAGTTTCGTCCTCCTCTAACCAAACCACTGGTTATGGTAGTCGCCTCATGCAGTATTTGGGGATGAATTTGTGGCGTTGGATCTTCGATGGCCCAATTTTGGGAAGTCTAGAACGTAGTCGTGGGATCGCTATGGGTCAGCATACACGTTTGCGCTTTCGTCTAGAAATTCGTGACCCAGATTTAATTGCCCTACCTTGGGAAATTATGCAACGGGAACCCGGTCAGCCGGCCATGTCCCTCTCCCCAGATGTATTATTTAGCCGCACTACCAGCGAAGTTGAAGCTTTACCATACTTACGTACTGACCAAGCCCTAAAAGTGCTGTTGGTTCTGGGACATGACCAAAACCTGCAACTGCAAAAGGAAGCGGCTATCTTAGAACAAACTCTGTTATGTGGTAGTCATTCCCATAATTACGCACCCTGTAGTGTAAAAACGCTGATCCAGCCAACACCGCAAGAACTGATTCAAGAGTTAGAAACTAAAGCATATAATGTCTTCTTCTACGCTGGTCACGGTTTACCAAATCCTGACGGTGGGTTGCTATTTTTGCGCCCAGGCATGAGCATCAATGGTATAGAATTAGCCCAAGTACTAACCCGCAGTGCCTTAAAATTAGCAGTATTTAACGCCTGTTGGGGCGCACAACCAGCAGCTATTAATCATCAGGCTATCCCTACTAGTAGTTTGGCAGAAGTGTTAATTCGTCACGGTGTGCCGGCGGTTTTGGCTATGCGGGACGAAATCGCTGACCGTGAAAGTCACAGTTTTATTCAAGCGTTTGCCGAAGCATTGCGATCGCGCAAAGCCATCGATGAAGCAGTGGCGGAAGCTAGACAAGAACTGCTAACACTATATAAATATAATCAACCAGCTTGGACTTTACCCGTTCTCTACCTCCATCCAGACTTTGATGGTGAACTCATCAAAAGTTTTGATGAAAGTGTGACGGAAATGCCAGATACGGCGATTCCTAATTCTGATACTCCCAGGATGATTGCTTCGTTGCGATCGCTCTCACCAGGTGGTCGCACTTGGCATTTAAGAAATGGTGTTACTCGCATCGGTCGCACAAAAGATAACGATATCATCATTCCCGAACCTTCAGTTTCTAAGCGACACGCCGAGATTTTATGCCGCAATATTTTTACAAATACTACTCAAGCACCCTCTTATTATCTCCAAGATTTTTCCACCTACGGCACGACTTGGTTTTTAGGGGCTAATGGTTGGCAACAACTCCTGCGGGAAGAAGTTCCGTTAAAATCAGGTATGCAGTTAAAATTTGGTAGTTCCAGAGGTGAAATTTGGGAATTTATTATCGAAGATGCCTAAAAGGAGGTTAGAGATTAAAGATAAAAATTTAGTTGTAAGTTTTTGTCAAAAATATTTAAGTCCCGTTAGAGGTGAATTTAAAGGTCTGATTGGTAGCCTGACAGATTAGGATTTATTACAGCGTCAGTTTTTAGGAGCAAACCTCTGTCTTTGCAATTCATTACGGTTCCCCCTGCTAATTCTCAAACACCAGCCGGGTTAATTGTTACCTTACATGGTTGGGGTGCTAATGCTGAGGATGTGGCATCTCTGTTACCCTACTTCAGCTTACCTGATTACCAGTTTGTCTTTCCCAATGCACCTTTTCCCTACCCTTACACTCCTCTTGGCCGTGCTTGGTATGACCTGAGAGTGGAAAATATGTATGAGGGTTTGGCAGAAAGTCGGCAACAGCTAAAAGATTTTGTGCTTTCTTTAGAAAGTAGTACTGGTGTGCCTTTATCCCGAACTATCTTGAGTGGATTTTCTCAGGGTGGGGCAATGACTTTTGATATCGGCTCAAAATTACCCTTGGCTGGTTTGGTGGTGATGAGTGGGTATTTGCATCCAGAAGCGATCGCCCCTAATAGTACCAATACTCCTCCCATTTTAATCATGCACGGTAGGCGGGATGAAGTTGTCCCTTTGCAAGCGGCTGTCAAAGCTCGCACAACCGTAGAATCCTTGGGTGTTCCAGTCAAATATCATGAATTTGATACTGGACACGAAATTAATCTGGAAATGTTAAATATAGCCAGAAATTTCATTGTCAATACTCTTGTTTAGTCTAAGTTATAATTTTTTTACAAATTATGGTATAAATCCCCAAAAATTTTAGTAAATTCAGGTCATCTAGTGAGTAATATAGATTGAGTGGCACATTATTGCGTCACTCAATCCGTGCTGGGTGCGAATGCTGCAAAAGGGAGGGGCAAGCATTATGAAAACTCTAAGCATTTCCAAGAAAGAAATTGCTGCCATGTCCGCAGCAGAGGTAGAAGAACTAGCAACTCGTCTAGAGATGGATAATTATAGCAATGCTTTTGAGGGTTTAAATGACTGGCATCTACTAAGAGCGATCGCTTTTCAGCGTCCAGAGTTAGTAGAACCCTACATCCATCTGTTAGACTTAGAACCCTACGACGAGGCATAAGTATTTACCAATCAGAAGTTAGGGAAGTTAATTAAATTCTTAATTACGAATTACGAATTATTTTCCTAACTTCTTACTCTTCAATTTTTGTCATGGTTAATTCCCAACCCCCAACAGAAAATCGCAAAAGTCGGGTGCTTGTGGCTGTGGGCGGTGGTATTGCTGCTTACAAGGTTTGTGAAGTAGTTTCTAGTTTGTTTAAAACGGGGGTAGAGGTTCGAGTCCTGATGACTCGTTCAGCGCAGCAATTTGTGACACCCCTGACTTTAGCTACCCTCTCTCGTCACCCTGCTTATACTGATGATGATTTTTGGCAGCCTACTCACTCCCGTCCGTTGCATATTGAGTTAGGTGAGTGGGCAGATTTGATGGTAATTGCCCCCCTCACAGCGAATACCTTGGCTAAACTAACTCACGGGATGGCTGATAACTTACTCACCAATACGGTGTTAGCTTCCACTTGTCCGGTGTTGTTAGCGCCAGCGATGAATACTGATATGTGGGAACAGCTAACAGTGCAACGCAATTGGCAACAGTTATTAACAGATAGCAGGTATCATGGGATTGGTACAGCATCGGGTTTGTTAGCGTGCGATCGCGTCGGTGCTGGAAGAATGGCCGAACCTCCAGAAATTTTGACTTATATCCAATCTTTATTACATACCCAAGGCAAGCGAGACTTGGCCCTTAAGCGTGTTTTAATTAGTGCGGGGGGTACGCAAGAGTATCTTGACCCAGTGCGGTACATTGGTAATCCCTCTACAGGTAAAATGGGACTGGCATTAGCCCAAGCTGCTTTACATCGGGGTGCGCAAGTGACTTTGGTACATGGCGCTGCTAATTGGGAAGTTCCTCTGGGTGTACAAGCAATTCCTATTATTAGTGCCGAAGAAATGCAGCAGGTGATGCTGGAATATTTACCCAACGCAGATATCATTATTATGTCTGCGGCTGTGGCCGATGTGAAACCTAAAGATTATAGTATAGAGAAATTACCCAAGCGATCGCTCCCCCAATCCTTACCGTTGGAACCTGTACCAGATATAGTTGCTCAATTAGGGCAACTCAAACAACCACATCAGCGTTTAATTGGTTTTGCCGCCCAAACAGGGGATATAGTTACACCAGCTAAAGAAAAGTTATATAGTAAAAAATTAGATGCGATCGTTGCTAACCCCATCGACAAACCAGATAGTGGTTTTGGGAGTGACAATAACCAAGCCATCTTTTTAAATACTCAAGGGCAGCAACAAGTAATAGCGCCTTGTTCTAAACTGCAAATGGCACATTATTTGTTTGATTTTATTTTCAAATAGTTGAAGAAATATATAGGGCTGGCTGAATAAGGGCGAAAGATAGCAGAATGAAGAGTTTCAGGGTCAGGAAAGAAAAATAAGGTGAAAAGAAAAAGGGTAAGATAAGTAAAAATCCTTGTAGCAAGTTGCGTTAAAATGTATCGAAGAGCGCAAAAGCAAGAAAAAGCAGCAGAAAACTTTGAACTACCCTTTGGGGGAAAACTAGCGTCAGATAACCGATGGGTAATCATGGCGAACATGATACCTTGGTCAAAATTTGAAGCAGAGTACGCAGAAATATTTTCAGCAAGAATGGGAGCGCCAGCCAAAACATTTAGAATGGCGTTGGGAGCATTAATAATTAAAGAAAAATTAGGAATAAGTGACAGAGAGACAGTAGAACAAATTCGGGAGAACCCGTATCTGCAATACTTTATAGGAATGTCAGCATATAGTAATGAATCTGCATTTGACCCGTCAATGCTAGTTCATTTTAGAGAAAGGATAGATATAGAATTAGTCAATAAAATCAATCAAGAAATAGTCAGGAAGATGTTAGAAAATAAACAGGAGGTAGAAGTAAGAGCAAAAAAGCCAGAGGTCGAGGATTCAAAAAGTAAGCCAGCCAATAGAGGAAAATTAATATTAGATGCTAGTTGTGCGCCAGCAGACATAAGTTATCCGACAGATTTAGGATTATTAAATCAAGCCAGAAAGCAAACAGAAACAATCATAGATACATTATATAAGTCCTTATTAGTAAGAAATATCAACAAACCAAGAACCTACAGAAACAAAGCAAGAAAGGATTATTTAGCAGTAGCCAAGAAAAGAAAACCAACAGTTAAAGAAAGAAGGAAAGCTATCAGAAAGCAACTGCAATATATCAACAGAAATTTAACTCATATTCAGCAGCTAATAAATTTAGGTGCGTCACTATTAAAACTGAGCAACAGTCAATATAAGATGTTGCTAGTAGTAGCAGAAGTTTATCGTCAACAGTTATGGTTATATGAAAATCAAAAAATTAGTATACAAGACCGCATTGTCAGTTTAAACCAACCACACATTCGTCCGATTATCCGAGGTAAAGCCGGGAGAACAGTAGAGTTTGGGGCTAAGTTTTCAGCTAGTTACTATGATGGCTATGTATTTTTAGACCATATTAGTTGGGACAACTTTAACGAATCAGGAGACTTAAAATCACAAGTAGAAGCATACAAAAACTACACCGGATATTATCCTGAATCAGTTCATGTTGATAAGATTTATCGGACGAGGGAGAATCGAGCTTGGTGTCAAGAAAGGGGAATTAGAATTAGTGGCCCACCACTAGGTAGACCCCCCCAAAATGTCAGCCCTGAAAAGAAGAAACAAGCCGCTTATGACGAAAGGATTCGTAATTGTATTGAGGGCAAGTTTGGACAAGGTAAACGAAGATTTAGCCTTGGTAGAGTTATGGCTAAACTTCCTCATACTTCTTTCACCGCTATTGCCATAACTTTTTTAGTTATGAATCTTTCTACTCTGCTATTACGGCTTTTTTGTGTATTTTTTTGCCTATTTTTCAAAACTGAGTCTTTTTTTACTTCTTCTATTATCGAAACTGATATTTCATTAAACCTTAAACAACAAAAACTTATCTTTTTTCTGGACTGACTACTTAATCAATTTTTCTCTTCCTTTGAAATGACTTTTTCAGCAAGCCCTATATAGGAATCCAGTTTGATTCGTGAAATTACTCGTGAAGGTAGGGAACAGAGAACGGGGAACAGGGAACAAAAATTGTACTGAGACTTTTTCAGAAATCAAATATGAGTGCTATGGTACTAAGCTGAAATATAGCAAATTTATATATCGTAATTAAAATATACTCGCTCTTTTACGATGGGAATCTTAATCATCTTATACTAAATGTTCTATTAAAAGCATTTAAACGAATTATTACTTATTAATATTGATATTTTATGCACTTATGAACTATTATAATCCTTTAACTAAGATTGTATTCAATACAACCTATATATATTACTAAAGAGTGTTATTTTTACATCAGCAATTTGGTATAAACATACGGATTAATGCTGATGAAAAAAGGAAAATCCGATGGCGAGTAGCTATAAAACCTTCGTTGCGTCGGAGCAACACCAAGACATTCAACATCTCAACTACAACAGCGTAACTACCACAAGAGAATTAACTTTAAATCAATCCGTCTTAGGTAGTATTGATGAACAAAATCAGCAAGATATATTTACTTTCACTGGGACAGTTGGACAGGTATTATATTACGATGCTCTTCAAAGTAACTTATCTGATAATGTCAGCGTTCGCTTGGTTGACCCTTCAGGAAATACAGTTTTCTACAACCAAGATGCAGATAATGACTACCCACGTTTAATTACTGATAGCGGGCCTGACAGTCTGTTCACATTGACACAAACAGGCACTTATCAACTAATTTTTGTAAGTAGCACTGCTGGATCTTCTCAACCCGAAAATTATAACTTTGAGCTAATAGACGTTGCTACTGTCCCGACTATTAACTTAAATCAAGTCATTAGTAAGACATTTTCTCCTGGTGGAGAAGCCGAAGTATATCGCTTTACAGGAACAGCAGGACAAACTTTATTATTTGATGGTTTAACAGTCGGTTCTCCCTCTGGTTACTGGCAAATTTATGATCCGAATGGACAATTTATTACGGCTGGTAGTCTCAATTCTGTTACTACACCATTTTCCTTACCTGGGGATGATACTTATACATTAGTTTTGGATGGAGTTAATAACACTGATTTCAACTACAGTTTCCAGTTAAGAAACAGTCAGATAACTTTTAATACTCCCGTCTCAGGCACTATTGACGAACCAGAGGACTTCTATATCTATACATTTAAAGGTACTGTAGGACAGCACTTGTATTTTGATGCCCTTAACAAAGACTTGTCCAGTAATCTTAATATATATATTTTTACTCCGTCTGGACAAGATTACTTTTTCTCAACAGCACCATTAAATGCAGATGCTAATTTACTTCTACCTGCTCTACCAGAAGATGGGACTTATACACTTTATATAAGTGGTGGAAGCTCGGACTCTACTAATAGCTTTGAGTTCCAATTAATAGATGCGGATGATGCACCTATTAACTACAATGAACCAATCACGGGAACTCTTTCTCCTGGTCAAGAAGCGGCTGTGTATAGTTTCTCTTATATACCAGGACAGACGTTAATTTTTGATAGCTTGACGAATGGTTTTCCCTCAGCCAGTTGGCAGCTTTACTATAACAGTGATTTCCCATTAAAAAGTGTATTGTTGGGTGGCAATATTAGCTTTGACTTTGAATTTACACCACTCAATGTCTATCCCTATCCTTCTTCTGTTTTTGTCTTAGCTATAAATGGTAAAAGTGATACGGATATCAACTACAGTTTTCAAGTTATTAACGTCGATAATACAGCTATTATTAATGGTACTTCTGGGCGAGATACTTTAATAGGGACTGACGTTAATAATATTATTGTTGGTTCACAAGGTGCAGACGTTCTCACGGGTGGCTTGGGTATAGATATTTTTCAATATACCAGTACTGTGGATGGAGGCGATCGCATTACTGATTTTACTATCGGTAGCGATAAAATCGACCTACGAGGATTATTAAATAGTATTAATTATCAAGGTACAGATCCAATTGGTGATGGATATGTGCAGTTTGGCTCAAGAGGAAAATTAGGCACTTTTATCAATATTGACCCTGATGGTTTTAGTGGTTCTGCAAAAGCTAGAAATTTCATATTTGTAGAAAATGTTGATGTTGCTAGTTTAAGCAATCCAGAAAATTTTATTTTGTTATCACGCTGATGTTGGTTTAACTCATTCCCTACTACTATTTTTCTATAGCGCTTCAAAAAGCTTTATATCACGTATTACTTTATATATACATGAAAATACATATACGCAGTAATAGTACGTAATCCTTAAGAGAGAATAAGCGACATATCTACTACTAAAGATTGTTATTTTTTCATCAGTGATTTGGTAAAAGAATAGAGACTCTTGCTGATGACAAAAGGGAAATCTGATGACAAGTAACTATAAAGCTTTAGTTGCGTCGGAAGAACTGCCAAATGTTCAAACTCTCAGCTATAACGTTACAACGAATACAAGCCAATTGATTCTAAATCAATCTGTCTTAGGTAGTATTGACTACCAGGACGAACAGGATGTGTTCACCTTTAATGGTAGTGTCGGACAGGTATTGTATTACGATGCACTCCAAAATAACTTATCTAATAATATCCGCGTTCGTTTGGTCGATCCTTTAGGAAATACGGTTTTCCTCGACCAAGAAGCAGATAGTGATTACCCAGGTTTAATAGATGTTCCAGAACCCCAACCTCTATTAACTTTGACCCAAACTGGGACTTACCAACTAATTTTTGAGAGTAATTCGCCTGAATCTTTTACACCTGGAAATTATAACTTTGAGCTAATAGACGTTACTAGCGCTCCTAATATTAGCTTGAATCAAGTCATCAGTGATACATTATCCCCTGGTGGAGAAGCTAACGTGTATCGCTTTACAGATCCGCCTGGGAAATTTTTATATCTTGATAGTTTGACGAGTAGTTCCCCCTCTGGTTACTGGCAGCTTTACGACCAGAATGGGCAATTTGTCACGGCTATTGACATTAGTTCTAATCTTCCACTTTTCATACCTGATGGTACTTATACAATAGTTGCAAATGGTTTGAGTGACACAGATATCAACTACAGTTTTCAGTTAATTTCCTTAACAAGTGAACTAACGCTTAACACCCGTATTACAGGAACTATTGACGAACCAGAAAAATTCTTCATTTACACTTTTACTGGTACTGCGGGACAACGTTTATATTATGATGCGCTAAAAAATGATCAGTCTGATGATATCAGTATTACCTTAATTAGACCTTCGGGAGAGACTTTATTTGCTCAAGATGCCGATCAAGATGGTATCTTACCACCTCTGACAGAAAATGGTACTTACACACTTATTATAGGCAATCCTTTAGGCTCCTCTGATACTGGTAGTTATGATTTTCGACTATTAACAATAGAACATAACACTGTTAGCTTGAATACGCTTGTATCTGGAACCCTTTCCCCTGGTCAAGAAAGTGATGTATATAGTTTTCGTGGTCAAGCAGGACAGACGTTAATTTTCGATAGTCTGACAGATGGTTCACCCTCGGCTAGCTGGAGGCTTTACGCTGATGACCCATTTATTCCTGTGGCCTTTGGTTTGAACATTAGCACTGATTTTCAAGCTACCCTCCTACCTTTTGATTATGATTATGTGTTGGTTATAGATGGTGATAGTGCGACGGATATTAACTATGATTTCAACATTATCAGCATCAACAGCACAGACATCATCAATGGCACATCTCAAAGAGACAATTTAATTGCTACTGATGCGAACAATATCATTATTGGTTTGCAAGGTTCCGATGTTCTCACGGGTGGGTTAGGTAGCGATATTTTCCGCTATGAAAGTAATGTAGATGGTGGCGATCGCATTACTGATTTTACTGTGGGTAGCGATAAAATTGACCTCACTGGAGCATTATACAGTCTCGGTTATACAGGTACAGATGCGATCGCTGATGGATATGTGCAGTTTGGCTCAAGAGGACAACAAAATAGTGTAGTCAAAATTGATCCTGATGGTTTTAATGGTTCTGCAAAAGCTAGAGATTTCATCGTTGTGGAAAATGTTGATGTTGCTAGTTTAAGCAACCCCGACAACTTTCTTTCCCTATCACCATTTTTCTAAAAACTTCAGGCTGATATGAGTATTTCTATATCAGCCTTTTTTCCAATTTATTTACTTTGTCACCTAGCAAATTTAGATACTTCATAGCCAAAATCATGAATAAAATCCAGCAATTAATCACTGTTGCTACTGCCAGTTTAAGCTTCAACTTTGCCACAGCTTGGTTTAATTCTTCTCAAGCTGCAACTATTAATTATAACTTTCAAGTTGCTATTGATTCGGGTTCACTATCTGGGAATAATTACACTGGTTCTTTCAGCTATGATGACGCAAGTTTAACTGGCATTGGGGACGAATTTATTGATGTTACTAATGTTGCTTTTAACTTTCAAGGCTCTGATTATACAGTAGCTAATAATCCACAAGTAGCCTTTTCAAATGGTCAGTTTTTAGGATTAAGTTATTCTCCTGAACCTTTTTTCTCTTTTATTCCGGGTAATTTTGATTTGAGCGAAGCTTACTTTTCCTACAGTTTTGGTTTCTTAAATAGTGGATTTGGTGATGTAACCTACACTTTACAAAATACATCAGTTCCTGAACCAACAACAGTCATAGGTTTAGTAGCTTTAGGAGCTTGCGGAGTAACTTCAATATTAAAACGCAAATTGAACAGACAGATAGAGTGTTAAGTAAAATAGACGATTTCTAAAAAAGTTTATACCCTTAACTTCATTCGCTCTTCTGAAACCATGCCATCTTCATTGGCTGAAGATTAAAGCTATATGGTAACAAGAAGGCCTTAGAGTTAAGGGTATATCTTTTAAGTTATGACAAGTAAAACGATTTTTACAAAAAATAAAATTTAGCAGTTAATAGTTTTTACAATATTAATTATTCTTATAATTGAAGCGGAAAATTATAATTTCACCCAATTCAACCAATAGTGCAATCAACTTAACCCACTATCTAAAATTTTATATGGCTGAAATGCCTATAGAATAAAGGAAAAACGGAGAGAGAGGGATTCGAACCCTCGTTGAAATTGCTCCCAAACAGCATTTCCAGTGCTGCGCCTTCAACCACTCGGCCATCTCTCCAGATGCCACGATTTACCATTGTAGGCTAAAACTCTAAAAAATGCAATGATAAAGGAAGAAGTTTTTTTAGAGCAATCTGAAAGTCCAATTAAACTCCCGAATCAAGATGTCCGAGACATACACAATTAAAGTACGCGATCGCGCCACAGGCAAAGAGTACACCCTACAAGTACCAGATGACCGCTACATCCTGCACACAGCCGAACACCAAGGGGTGGAATTGCCATTTTCTTGTCGAAATGGGGCTTGTACCACTTGTGCTGTCAGGGTGTTGTCGGGGGAAATATATCAACCAGAGGCGGTAGGATTATCCCCAGAATTGCGTCGTCAAGGTTATGCTTTGTTATGCGTCAGCTACGCCCGTTCTGACTTGGAAGTAGAAACACAAGACGAAGATGAAGTTTACGAACTTCAGTTTGGGCGTTACTTTGCTAAGGGAAAAGTGAAAGCTGGTTTACCGTTAGATGAAGAGTAATAGCAAGGTGAGGGAGATGAGGGGGATGAGGGGGATGAGGGAGATGAGGGAGAATTTTTCCTATTTCTCCCCTATCCCCCCCTACTTCCCCCGCTCCCCCATCTCTTCCCAATTTCCCCATTCCCCACTCCCCACTCCCTATTCCCCTACTTGGGTGCAAAAACTCATCCTCCTCGCCTGCATAATACTCCTGGTAGGGTGTCAAGCCAAAAATCCAGCGATGACGCAAACGCAGGTGAGGGTAGCGCGGGTGGTGAGTGGACAGACTTTGGAAGTGGTGGGAATGGCTGAACAGCCAAACTTAATTTCTCAAGTGCGGTTAATTGGTGTAGATGCGCCAGATTTAAGTCAACGTCCTTGGGGAATGCAATCCAAGGAGTTTTTAGAACAGGCGATAGGTGATTTAGACAAACCAGTGATGCTGGAGTTCGATATGGAGGCAAAAGATACAATCGGCCGGACTTTGGCTTATGTGTGGAAAGATGACAAGTTATTAAATGAACAAATAGTCAAACAAGGGTATGCTTTATTTGTTGTGCGATCGCCTAATCAAAAATACGATCAACGACTAGAACGCGCCCAACAATGGGCGAGAATCATGGGACAAGGCATTTGGAAACCAGATAAACCGATGCGCCAAACACCTGCTGAGTTTCGTCGCCTAAATCGTTAGGAATTGCAGCACTTATTTACAGTCTCAATGGCAAACCGTCTTGAAAAACTAAAAGTTCTCCTGGTTGAATTGGTGTCCAAACTTCGTTATCTGTAAGAGGTGTAGTCGCAATTACAGCAACGCGATCGCTTGGTGTTGTTAACTCACTAAAATCTACAGTCATATCCTGATCAATCAAATGTGCAGCTGCAAAGGGTGCTTGACGCACTATGTAACTAAGATTGGTTGAACAATGAGTAAAAAAATGTTCACCGTCTGATAGTAAGTAGTTGAAAACACCAATAGCGGCTAATTTTTCTGTGACCTTTTGCAGCACAGGATAGAGTTTTTCTAGCGGGGGTTTACCTTCAGGAAAACTTTGTCGCAGCGTTTCTAATATCAAACAGAACGCTTTTTCACTATCAGTATCACCCACTGCTTTATAAAAGCCTTGCGTTTCTGGTTGAAAATCGGGCAAATTACCATTATGGGCAAACACCCAATATCTGCCCCATAATTCACGGCGAAAAGGATGACAGTTTTCCAAGGCGACTTCACCTTGGGTAGCCTTGCGAATATGGGCGATTACATGGGTAGAGTGGATGGGATAGCATCGGACAAAATCCGCTATGGGAGAATCAATAGACGGTTTAGAGTCTAAAAATATCCGACATCCCTTTCCTTCAAAGAAAGCAATTCCCCAACCATCACTGTGATGATCTGTTTTTCCTCCGCGTGCGGAAAATCCTTCAAAGGAAAAACAGATATCAGTTGGTACATTACAATTCATTCCCAACAATTGGCACATTGATATTGCAACTTCTGAAATTTCGACTCATGCCTCAAAATCAAGATACTTCAGAATGCGGCAACAGTTTTGGTGCGATCGCTTCAATCTGAAAATTTTCAGCTAACTCCACTAAGCTAAAAGATTATAGCGACGGATATCTGGTGGCGCTGCTACCACCCCCTCCAGCTTGTCTACTGCTGCTTGTAGATGGGTTGAGGCTAAATGAGTATCCAGCGCCTCCGCAGATGCCCATTCCTCTACAAAGGTAAAATCCGTAGGATCAGCTTGATTTTGTAAAAGTTCATATTTAATCACACCAACTTCTTGCCTAGTTGGTTCAATTAGTCCCAACAATATAGCCTTAAGTTCTTCCACTTTATCTGGTAAGGCTACAAGACGAGCAACAACACGAAGAGTTTGAGTAGTCATATGTGATTGGTCATTGGTCATTAGTCATTTGTCATTAGTCCATAGTCAACAGTCAATAGTCAACAGTTAGTTATCAGTTGTTTTTTTCCTTTGCTCTCCTGCTCCTCATTTCCCTATTTCTAACCCACCTGCGACTACCATATAGCGAAAGATGTATTCTATTAACTCAACATAATTACGAGCGGCTTCAGGAGAAGCAGCCCAGACTGTTACACCGTGATCACGAATTAGTAAAGCGGGTATTTGCGGCGGTGTTATAGAAAAGCGTTTTTCAATATCAGCCGCAATGCGGGAAACTTGGAGATGATTTGCAAAGATTTCGATAGTACAATTGGGTTTTTCCTGCCGAACTCCCAAGCCTTTGAGCATTTCTAGTGATGGTAAAGGTAAAGCATCACCTTCACCGAAGCAAGAAACTAAATTGTTCTCGATTGAATGGACATGGTAACAAGCTTGTGATTCTGGAAATAGGCGATAAATTAGCTGATGGATAGCTGTTTCTGCTGAAGGTTGCAAATTAGCGGCTGATATTTTTACTTTGCCATCTGAAGCAATGCAAACAAAATCATCGAGTGATAATTTACCTTTAGATTTACCACTAGCTGTAATCCAGAAGCTACCATCAGCTAACTTTGCTGAAAGATTACCCGCAGTTCCTACCATCCAACCTTGTTGATAAAAATAATGAGCATCTGCTATCAGTTGCCCACGAGGATCTTCTATGATTGAGCTTGTCATAGAATTTAACTCCATGATTGAGCTAAATAATCGCGTATCTCTAGAAAATCGTTCCAGAAAATATAAGGTTTTTGCTTTTCATCTAAATATTTTGTTAAGGGAGGGCGTGCAAATACAATAGATGCTTGCAAAGCCATATTTAAGTCTGTAATGGAGTCACCGATCGCAATTTTTTCATCGGCTGGGTACTTGTCCATAACTTGTACTTTAGCAATAAGCTCTGTATCTCCTTCGTATTGAGAATTTACTTTTAAATAGGCATTGCTCGTATCTACATCTACTGCATAAATTGCCTCTATTCTCTGCACTAAATCATTTAAAACAACCTCTACCATTCCTCGTAGTCCGCCAGAAATTACTACTAATGGGACTCCTTGAAATTCTAAGAAATCCAGTAATTCTATAAATCCAGGACGTATCGATTGAGGTTTAGTAAATTCAACAATTTCTGGATAACTTGCAGAAGGAATTGATTGCAGAATTTGCTTTACTCCTTTTCTCAGCGTCAGCTTTTTTGCATATATTTCTGGTATCAGTTGTGCAGAAAGTTCTGGTGCAAACTTTTTCAAAACTGCCACAAATGTTTCTTCAACTGTAATAGTTCCGTCAAAGTCACAGAAAACAATCCGCTTCATATTAATGGGCTACGCCCCGCTACGCTAATGTAATTCGTAATTTATTTATAATATTATGATTTTGAGTTACTTTGCTACGGGTTGACGGGTGCGAATTTCTCTGCCTGTATATTGCGGTGTCCAACCTTCTGTGGTGATGAAATAACGTACTGCTTTTACTCGTCTTGCTGGGGTGAGATAAAACCAATGTTCAGTTCTGGCTGGAACATTGATATATTCCTCCGGCTGTACTGTCAGTTCTACTTGGCTACCATCAGGACATACAAAGCCAAAAATCGCTTCTCCATCAATGACATAACGGACTTCATCATCTGCATGGGTATGAATTTGGTCAAATTTTGCCATTAACCCATCAAGATTAGCAATCCCTGGATGCAAAACTACTAAATCACGCGATTGATAACCTGCTGTTTGTTGTAGTTTCTCAAAGTAACTATCTAAAGCTTTAAGTACCTGTTATTTTTCATCTTCGTTGAGGCTATCCTGTGCCAATAAACTTTGCAGTTCGGGATTATTAGGAATGTTCCAGCGATTGATGGAAATATTAAGGGGGGCTAATTGTTGGGTAATATAATCTAAATTGCTATGGAGAGTTCCATCCTCTAGTTTGAGAACTGCCATTTTTGACCTCCAAGGAAAAGAATATTATTTCAGAATATTGATTTCTATTGAAAAACTCCTTCTTTACTCTGTGACTTTGTGCCTCTGTGGTTTATTCAACAATGAACAATGGAAAATGGACAATTACCTCTCCCTGGAAATGAGAGGATTGGAGACAAGGATTTATTTTTGGATTTTTTCTCCTTAAAAGGAGAGGTCTTAAACCTTGAATGAAACAATTGTCAATTGTCAATTATCAATTGATAAACTATTATTCACCACGGAGACACAGAGAGAATCGCAAGAGTATTTTTAGGTTGGTAGGGGCGATCGCGTCGGTATTTCCGCATTCAACCAATTGAGAAAACCTTGATTAACTGCTACAGGAGAAATTTCCGCAATAAAATTAGTATAACTAATATGCTCTCGAATAACTTTTTCGATTTCTATAGCGTAACCGTCTTGAGTTTTGACAATTAAAACTACTTCTGGTTCTTCAGAAATTTCTCCTTGCCAAATATAAGCACAAGTAATAGGAAACCAATTGACACAAACCGCTAACTGACGCTCAAGTAATATCCTGCCAATTTGACGAGCTTCCTCAATGTTATTTAAAGTTACATAGTAAATTTTCATGGTAGAAGCTATTTAATTCAAAATTCAAAACTTGTACTGAGCTTGTAGAAGTATTAAGAATTTTTCAGCACTATTTAAGGTACTGTTGGCTCAGAAATACTCAAAGCATTTTGAGCCTTTTCTTTCTGTACTATTGATGCGGCTATCTCTGTAGTATCTGTTACCTCCATTTCAGAACTTGCGTTAGAGGGACGCAAGGCAGTCAAGGCAGTCTTGATAATTACAGCCGTGGGTACGGCCACAATCACACCTAAAAGTCCGCCAATTCTAGCGCCTGTCAATACTGAAATGAGTATCCAAACTGGATTTAACCCAGTAAAGTTGCCTAAAATACGGGGAGCAATCAGATTTTCGAGGATTTGTTGTACAATTACGGCGGCAATTAAGACTCTAACCCCCATAGAGAAATCTTGCAGCGCTACCAGTGAGGTAGTCAGAGCAATCCCTACAGAGCCGCCAAATGGCACAAGTGCCATAATGCCGATAGTTAGACCAAATAATAGCCCAAATGGAACCTTCAGCCACAAGAAAGCAGGAATCAAGGCTGAGGCCATACAAGTAGAAAGAATTAATTGGGTAATAAAGAAATTTTGAAAGCTCAGGCGTACTGTTTGGGAAAAGGGGTTACGAAATCTGCTCGGTAGCCAATCTACTAAGCTTTCCCAGAGTTCAGCACCATGCTGCAACAGGTAGAAAGTTAACACCATCGTCAAGAGAAAATCTAGCAAGCTGGTGAAGGTAACTACGGCCAAATTGAGAACTTGTCCGGCGATCGCTTGTAGTTGTCCCTTGACGCGATCATTAATTTGGACTACAAGAGCATCAAGGTTTATAGGTAAGCCAAGAGTCTCTGCCTTCTCGTTGAGAATCATCAACTGCGATCGCCCAGAGTCAATTAACTCAGGAATACGCGCCACCAGTTGTTGGGCTTGCGTCAACGCTAGAGGGATCAAAGTAACGCCAAGGGCTAGTAAAATCGCTAGAGCCAATAAAAATACTAAAATAGCAACTTGCTCTCGCCTCGCGCCGTGATGTTCCATCCAGCTAACAGGGTAGTTGAGCAAAAATGCTAAAACAGAGGCTCCGACTAAAATAACAATTAGGGAGTGAAAATAATCAAAAATTGCGGAAAATGCCCAACCATTGAGAACTAGCAAGGGAGCGAATAGAGCGATCGCCCCAATTCTTGCTATTGGTGTTAGTGCCTGCCACCAGTTTAGTAGCTTGAGTGTCTGCATCTTTGGCCGATTGCGGGATAGAACTAAAAAATTCTGTATCTATAGCTTATTATCTCTAACTACATCATTGTCATTCATCCATCTACTTTAGGATTTGACAAAAACAATGGAAGATTTTCAATCAGTTAACAAAACAAGGGGGAGTTGGGAGTTGGGAGTTGGCAGTGGGGAAGACTCGACTATTTCCAAAACTCAGCTTATTTTACATCTAATACCTATTATTGGTTTTTTTCCCTCCTTATGGGCTGTTTATCGCCGTCAGGGTAGCCGGGAACAACTGGCTGTAAGTCGTCTGTCTATTACTTTGGCGTTTATTTGGTTGTTGGGGTATCTATTATTGGCTACAGGAGCGGCAACTTCAGATTTATTTACACTACGTTTACTAATACTTAATAGCTTCTTTACATCTGGTTACTTTTTGGTGAGTGTATGGCTAGTTTTGCGGTTACTTCAAAGTAAATCTTACCGTTTACCAGGGATGAGTAACTTGGCAGAGCGTATATTGAGGAAGTAGGTAGGAGGCAAGGGGGCAGGGAGCGGGGAGAGATGAGGGAGATGAGGGAGACCAGGAATAAATTCCTACTCATGACTCAGAACTCAGCACGGGCTGAACGCCCCGCTAACGCTAACGGCACTCATAACTCATAACTCAGCACTCATAACTTCCATAATTTTCTCCCAGACCTAGCCAAATTGAACTTACTATTGGCATACTGCTATAAATCATGAGGAAATTTGCCACAACTAAGAAAAATACTGCTATAAGTGTTGTGGATTAAATCAGTGAACAGTCAACAGTGAACAGTCATCAAGGCCTATGCTGGGTAATTTAAACCCACCAGTTTCCCTCACTAATTTAGTAGGGACTTAAACCAAAGGATAAATAAATCACTATGACTTGGTAACTGATAACTGATAACTGTTAAAAGTTAGCTATTATGGGTTGATTTATCAGCATTATTGTTAGTCGGCAAATTTACCTAAATTAATTAATCAGTTAAGTGTGAGGAAGTCTGTGACCATTCAAAGAACTTCAGCAGAAGGAAACCCATCGTCAAACGCCCCTAATTCCGGTGGCAAGAAATCGCAAAGTACAAAACTGGAGAGTTGGCGATGGTTCTGGATGTATGTGGGTGGGCTGGCGATAATTTCGGCAACGGTCGGGGGCTTATTGGCGAATGCGTTGAACAACATAAAATCGGTAAATTTGCAGCAAGATCAACTTAGCCCCCAGGAACAAGCTGTCTTTGATCGGGATGCGATCGCCGGTAGTGGGTTGCAATTCTCGCAATTAACCCGTCCCGTAAATCTGTTGTTGATGGGGATGAGTGTTCTACCACCAGATGTCAAGAATCCTCCTGCTGACACCAAGAATCTCAGATATTTACCTCAAGTCAACTCCTTTGATGGTCTTTCGGATGTAATGCTCTTGGTCAAATTTGACCCAGAGACTAAAAAAGTAACCATGCTGTCGATTCCTAGAGACACCCGTACAGAAATAGAAGGGCATGGCGTAAAGAAAATTAACGCTGCTAATGTGGAGGGCGGGCCAGCGTTAACCGCAACCACTGTGAGTAATCTTTTGGGTGGCGTGGGAATTGACCGCTATATTCGTATTAACGTTTTAGGTGTTGCCAAACTCATTGATGCTTTGGGGGGAGTGACTGTTTATGTACCCAAAGACATGAAATACCGTGACGATTCTCAACACTTATATATTAACTTGAAGGCCGGGAAGCAGCATCTCAACGGCGACCAAGCATTACAATTACTCCGTTATCGTCATGATGAATTAGGTGATATTGGTCGGATTCAACGCCAGCAAATGGTAATTCGCGCTTTAATTGATCAGACTCTCAACCCAGCGACAGTAGCTCAGTTACCAAAAATTCTCAATGTAGTTAAAGACAACATCGACACTAATTTAACAGTTGAGGAATTATTAGCACTGGTAGGTTTTGGTGTGCGGACAAATCGCGCCAATATGCAGATGTTAATGCTACCCGGAAGATTTAGCGAACAAGGTGAATTTAATGCTAGCTATTGGATACCAAACAGAGATGGTATTGGCAAATTAATGTCACAGCACTTTGGTTTGCAAGCAACCTCGGAAAATTCAGTTAATGAGCCGACAGCTTTACGTGTAGCAATTCAAGATAGTACAGGAAGCGATCGCTCACAGCTACGTCCTTTAATTCGCGCTCTAGAACAAGCTGGTTATCGAAATATTTATATAGCTAGACCGTGGAATGAACCTCTAGAAGTTACTAATATTATTGCCCAACAAGGTGATAGCAATAGCGCTGAAACCATCCGCAATGCTATTGGCTTCGGCGAAGTGCGTGTTGAAAGTACTGGTAGTCTCAACTCAGATATTAGTATTCAAGTAGGTAAAGATTGGTTACAAAAAAAATCTCTGTTAGAAAATTCTAGTCAATAGTTATTATTTAAATATTGATTGTTCACTAATGACTAAGAAAATTCCTCTACTCACTTGTGGGTGGAGGAATTTTTCTTGCCAGTAATGGGAATACTACTATGTAGCGAAAGAATATCACAGATACATACCTGCCAAAGTATTGTTGTGTATACCTTTTTAAATTTGAATTTTTAATTTTAAATTTGTCTTATGCTTTGCCAGCCGATGGGAGGAATAGCTTAATGTCTACTGAAGCACTGGAACAGCAAATAATTATTCTCCAGCAACAAAACGCTGAACTAAAGCAACAGTTAGCATCAAGCACCCATGAATTTAGTGCAACCATCGCTAGGCTCGAACAAGAACTGAGCGCATCTCAAAACCTATTACTATTTTTTGATATATCAGTAGATATGCTCTGTATTGCTGGCTTTGACGGCTATCTCAAGCGAGTAAATCCGGCTGGTGAAAAAATGCTTGGCTATTCTCAAGCGGAATTACAATCAATCCCCTTCATCGAGTTGGTACACCCAGAAGACAGAGCTTCTACAGTGGGTGAAATGTCGAAATTGAGTCAAGGAATCCGGGTTTTTCGGTTTGAAAATCGCTATCTTTGTAAAGATGGTTCCTATCGCTGGCTATCGTGGACTTCGGTTGCTCACGATGACTTTATCTTTGCTGTGGCTAGAGATGTGACTGAGCGTAAAGTTACAGAAGAAGCTCTCAAGCGATTTGAGATGAAAATAAAGTTTTTGCTGCAACAGACACCTTTAGGAATCATTGAGTGGAACTCTAATTTTGAAGTAGTCGAATGGAACCCAGCAGCAGAAAAAATCTTTGGCTACACAGCAATCGAAATGCTGCATCAGCACGCATTAGAAATTGTGCCGAAAAACCAAAGAGAAGATGTGATTGAGGTGATGAAGTCTCTGCTGGAAAATAAAGGTGGTCATTACAGTTTAAATGAGAACCTGACTAAAGACGGCAAGTTAATTACCTGTGAATGGATTAATACTCCACTGGTTGATGGTAATGGTAATTCTTTGGGTATTTATTCAATGGTACAAGATGTAAGCGATCGCCAAAAGTTTGCAGATGCTCTGTGTGAAAGTGAAGAAAGATTTCGCCTGGCAACTGAACAAACTGGACAAGCTGTCTATGACTACGATGTTCTCTCAGGCAAAATTTTATGGGCTGGTAATAGCGAACAAATTATAGGTTTGAGTACAGAAGAATTACAAAATTTTGATGTTGCTAGTTGGGAATCTAGGATTCATCCAGATGATCGGGAAATGGCTACTAACCTACTGACGCAAGCGATGGAGCAGAAAACCCGCTATCAAGTTGAGTATCGTTTTCAAATTCAAGATGGTTCATATATTGATGCTCAAGATACAGGAATATTTTTGTTCAATAATGAAGGTCAAGCGTATCGAATGCTGGGTACTTTGAGCGATATTAGCGAACGCAAACAAGCTGAAATTATCTTACGCCAACAAGAAGCGCAGTATCGCAGTATTTTTGAATCAGTCAATGATGGCATCAATGTTATGGATCTCGATATTTGTGAGATGGTAGCTGTTAATCCTGCTTTTTGTGAAATGCACGGCTATAGTCAAGCAGAGTTTCTTAATTTGAAAACTACAGATTATATTCATCCTGATTGTTACCCGCTTTTAAATGAATTTATTAACACAATCAAGGCTGGTCATAAATTTCATTGCCAAGCTGTAGACATTCATAAAGATGGTACTTCTATTGATGTGGAGGTGATAGGACAACCTTTTAACTATAACGGTAAGCCTCATGCGCTTTCGGTAGTACGTAATATTAGTGAGCAGATACGCGCAGAACAAGAACAACAGAAATTATTAGCTATTTTGGAAGCAACTCCAGATATCGTTGGTATCGCTGATGCTATTGGAAGAAATTGCTACATGAATAAGGCAGGACAAAAGATACTCAGTATTTCTGCAACTGAGGCTGAAGAACTGCCAATTACTGAGTTCATGGGAACTTCGATGTTAGAAGAATTTCAAACTGAAATTATACCCACAGCAATACAAAAGGGAACTTGGTCTGGAGAATCTATACTGCGATCGCGCAATGGTGATGAATTTCCTGTGTCTCAGGTGATTATTGCTCATAAAAATGACCAGGGAGAACTGGAGTTTATATCCACCATTGCCCGTGATATCCGCGATCGCCAACAAATTGAAGCCCAACTCAGACAACAAGCACAAGAATTAGAAACAACTCTACAAGAACTCCAACGCACTCAGACACAGATGATTCAAGCAGAAAAAATGTCTAGCTTGGGACAATTAGTAGCTGGTGTTGCTCACGAAATTAATAACCCCGTCAATTTTATTCACGGCAATTTAAACTATCTTGAGGAGCATATCCAAGATTTATTGAGAATTGTTAAAGTTTATCTCCAGAAAATCCCCAATTATGACCCTGAACTTCAGGCGTTGCATGAGGAAATTGACCTGGAATACATCCAACAAGATTTACCCAAAATCTTAAATTCAATGAAGGTAGGTACTCAACGCATCCGTCAGATTGTTCTATCGCTGCGTACCTTCTCACGCATGGATGAAGCCGAGTTCAAAGCTGTGGATATTCACACAGGTATCGACAGCACATTAATGATTTTGCAACATCGTCTCAAAGAACAGCCGCAGCGTCCAGCAATTCAAGTCATGAAAGACTATGGTGAATTACCTTTAATAGAATGCTATGCTGGGCAACTCAATCAAGTTTTTATGAATATTTTGGCCAATGCTATTGATGCTTTGGAGGAGGGAGCAGGAAGTAGCGAATGGGGAGTGGGGAAAATTCCGACAATTCGGATTACTACTTCGGTGGTTCGTTCTCATTGGCTGAGAATTGCGATCGCTGATAACGGTACAGGAATGCCAGAAAAAGTGCAAAAACAAGTATTTAATCCCTTTTTTACGACTAAACCTGTTGGCAAAGGAACAGGGATGGGGATGCCTATCAGTTATCAAATCATCACCGAAAAACACAATGGTACACTGGAATGTTATTCAAAACTTGGACAAGGTACAGAATTTATCATTGAAATTCCTATCCGACAATAAGGGACTTCCCGCTAAAAAATACTCCATCACTTTGTAGGCAGGGGGGCAGGGAGCAGGGAGCAGGGGGAAGAAACAGTGGCGTTGAGTTTAAAAATTGGGATAATTTATTTTCTGGACTTCCCTAAAACAAAGCAAGCAGAGGGATGAGAGAATATAAATTAGTTAAGTAGCTCAGTGTTAAAAATTATCGCTATGGCAAGGCAGGAGGCAGAAGGCAGAAGGCAGGAGGGAAGAGGGTTATAGCCTTGTTTACCTTTCTTAACTTAGCTTTGTTTTTTCCCACCGACTTACTTAGTAACTCTTGACTGTTGACTGTTGACTAATGACTAATGACTAATGACTAATGACTAATGACAATAAAAAAAGACACAGAATCATCATTCCATGCCTTTTTATGACTTAAAGATTTATTTTTCATTTATTGATAAGTTCGTAGTAGCAGCAAACAAATAGATGCTGTTAGCTGTTTCCTGCTTTATTTACCAAGTATCTGCTGCACTTTTTTTATAAGGTTCACCTGTAAATGGTTGTACTCCTATAATTGGATACGCATCGTCTGTAGGGCCAAAAATCCGCAAGAAAGCTTCAGAGACATATTGCATTACGCCAGCAAGCATTTTGGAAATAGCCATAAAGTTAGACTCCTATTTGAGCCAATTCCTGGTGATTCATCTAATCTAATTCAAATAATCTTAGCTGACTCTTTTTCTCAATATATCGAGAATATCTGCAATATTTTTTCAGATAGCTTTGCAATACTTTAACTTCTTTGCAAGCAAAAGCTTTCACTTACATTTTAACCCAAAAATTCTCATAGTAAAGACTGTAAATTGAGTGCGATAGCAGGAACGTGACCTTAATTCCTGACTTTTTAAAAAAAAGCTATGACGAGATATTATTCATTTTAACTATTAAAAATTATTAAGTAATTAATCTATATTAGATTATTGATTGCTGAAGATGCCTGTATTAAGCCGCATATAGCAAAAATATTTTGCTACTTGACAACATTTATGGTAAAAACTACCATAATATAAAGAAGCATTCTTTTAAGGAAGCGCTTGCATGACAACTATCCCCATCTGGGATACTCAGCAAACCCCAGAATTAAACATCTCTGCTGCTGACTACAGCTTACTTACCGACCTATATCAGCTGACAATGGCAGCTTGTTATACAGGTGAGGGCTTAGAACAAAAACAAGCTAGTTTTGAATTATTTGTGCGACGCTTGCCAGAGGATTTTGGCTACTTAATTGCAATGGGACTAGCGCAAGCACTCGAATATTTAGAAAAGTTACGCTTTAGCCCGGAACAAATAGCGGCATTACAAGCTACAGGCATTTTTGCGCATGTAGAAGAAAGTTTTTGGTCATTGCTGGCAGAGGCTCGATTTACTGGGGATGTTTGGGCAGTACCAGAAGGGACAGCCGTATTTGCCAACGAACCATTTTTACGGGTGGAAGCACCACTTTGGCAAGCACAGTTAGTAGAAACGTATTTATTAAATACTATTAACTACCAAACCCTAGTAGCGACAAGGGCAGCACGCCTCCGTGATATAGCGGGTGAGCAAGCAACACTTTTAGAATTTGGTACAAGACGAGCCTTTAGCCCCCAAGCCTCCTTGTGGGCAGCTAGGGCAGCATTAGCTGGCGGCTTAGATGCCACCTCCAATGTGTTAGCAGCGCTACAACTGGGACAACAACCTAGTGGTACGATGGCTCACGCCTTGGTTATGGCGTTGTCGGCGATGGAAGGCAGTGAAGGTGAAGCTTTTAGTGCGTTTCATCGCTACTTTCCTGGTGCGCCATTATTAATAGATACTTATGATACCGTTGCGGCTGCTCAACAGTTAGCCGAGAAAGTGAATAGTGGAAAAATGCAATTATCGGGGGTGAGGCTAGATTCTGGTGACTTAGTTAGCCTATCAAAACAAGTGCGATCGCTCCTACCAGAAGTAGACATCTTTGCAAGCGGCGACCTAGATGAATGGGAAATTGCCAAACTCAAAGCAGCCGGTGCAGAAATCGATGGTTACGGACTAGGAACCAAACTGGTCACAGGTTCCCCCGTCAACGGAGTTTATAAACTCGTAGAAATTAATAATATCCCAGTCATGAAACAGTCCAGTGGTAAAGTAACATACCCAGGACGCAAGCAAATTTTCCGGTCGTATGCGGAAGGTAAAGCCACAGTCGATAGACTGGGGTTAATTACAGATACACCTCTCGCACAAGAAACACCCTTACTACAACTAGTCGTTAAACAAGGTCAACACCTACAACCGCCTCCAACCCTAGCAGAAATCCGCCAACGCACCGCCGCCTCCGTCACCAGCCTCAGCGAACAAACACGACGTTTAGATAATCCTATTTCCGTACCCGTAGAAATTTCTAGCACACTGCAAGAGTTAACAGAACAGACGAAGAAGGGAGTGGGGAGTAGGGAGTAGGGGAAGCAGAGGAGAAAAACTATGGACTGTTGACTAATGACCAATGACTAATGACTAAATAACTATGAACAAAATCGCTTTATTTGGAACAAGTGCAGATCCACCAACAGCCGGACATCAAACTATTCTGTGGTGGTTGTCTGAGCGTTATGATTGGGTAGCTGTGTGGGCGGCGGATAACCCGTTTAAAGCTCATCAAGCCTTGTTAGCACATCGGGCGGCGATGTTGCGGCTGTTGATTGCGGATATAGATGCGCCCAGACAGAATATTGCTTTAGAGCAGGACTTGAGTAGCTTGAGAACTCTGGAAACAGTGGAGAAGGCGAAATTGCGTTGGGGTACACAAACAGAGTTTACTTTAGTAATTGGTTCAGATTTGCTGAGTCAATTACCGCGTTGGTATCGAATTGAAGAATTATTACAGCAGGTGCAGTTGTTGATTGTGCCACGACCCGGATATGTAATAGATGAATCTAGTGTAGAAACTATCCAACAACTAGGAGGCAAAATTGCGATCGCCTCTTTTACAGGTCTAGATGTTTCCTCAACCGCCTACCGCGAACACGGAGATACCGAAGCTCTAACCCCCCCTATTGTCGCTTATATTAATCAACAGCATTTGTACAAATGCCAGGACGCAACCACAAAAAGTTTCCAACTTCGTTAAATCAACAACCTTTGGCTGATTTTAAGGTTGGTGTAGATAATGTAATTTTTTCTGTAGATACTGAAAAAAATCGGCTGTTAGTTCTGTTAGTAATGAGACAGCAAGAACCATTTCTAAATTATTGGAGTCTTCCTGGTACTTTGGTGCGAGAAGGAGAGTCTTTAGAAGATGCGGCTTATCGCATTATGGCAGAGAAAATTAGAGTCAAAAATCTCTATTTAGAACAGTTATATACTTTTGGTGGCCCCAACCGTGACCCCAGAGAAGTAAATGATAGTTATGGTGTTCGTTACCTCTCGGTTAGTTACTTTGCTCTTGTTAGATTTGAAGAAGCAGAATTAATTGCTGATGGTGTTACAGGTATTGCTTGGTATCCAGTCAAGCAAGTGCCAAAATTAGCATTTGACCATAATGAAATTTTGGCTTATGGGCATAGGCGCTTACGTAATAAATTGGAATACAGCCCTGTGGCTTTTGAAGTTTTGCCAGAAATGTTTACTTTAAGTGATTTATATCAGTTATATACAACAGTTTTAGGCGAAAACTTCTCCGATTACTCTAATTTCCGCGCCCGTTTATTGAAGCTAGGATTTTTATCAGATACCGGGGTTAAAGTATCAAGAGGAGCAGGTCGTCCCGCCAGTTTATATAAATTTGATGCAGAAGCTTTTGCACCTTTTAAAGATAAACCTTTGGTATTTATTTAATTCGTAACGATGCTCCCGCCCCGCTCCGCTAACGTAATTACTGATAGGCGAACAGTTGTAGCTAATGACTAATGACTAATGACTAATAACTATGAAAATTGCGATCGCTCAAATTAACCCTATAATTGGTGACTTGTCAGGTAATGCTCAGAAGATGCTGGAAATGGCACAGCAGGCAGTCGCTAAAGGTGCAAGATTATTGTTAACACCAGAATTATCTTTGTGTGGCTATCCTCCACGGGATTTATTATTAAATCCTAGTTTTCTAGAAGCTATGACCGTTACGTTGCATCAATTGGCTCAAGATTTACCTGCGAATTTGGCTGTATTAGTTGGTACGGTTGATGCAAATCATCAAGCTTATACTACAGGGGGAAAACCTTTATTTAACAGCATAGCTTTATTAGAAAATGGCAAAGTTAAGGAATACTTTCATAAGCGACTATTGCCTACTTATGATGTGTTTGATGAACAACGTTATTTTGAAGCAGGGCAACAATCTAATCATTTTGTATTAGATAATCTCAAGATTGGCGTGACAATTTGTGAAGATTTATGGAATGACGAAGAGTTTTGGGGCAAACGTAGTTATATAGTAAATCCTATTGCTGATTTGACAACATTAGGTGTAGAGTTCATTGTTAATTTATCGGCTTCACCTTACACTGTGGGTAAGCCAAGCTTCCGAGAAGCAATGCTGAAACATATTGCAGTAAGGTTTCAGCAGCCAGTTATTTATACTAACCAAGTCGGCGGTAATGATGATTTACTTTTTGATGGTAGTAGTTTTGCTTTAAATCGGCAAGGCGAAGTTATGTGTCGTGCTAAGAGTTTTACCACTGATTTAATTACAGTAGAATTTGACGAAACAAAACGAGATTTTACATTAAATTCCGTTGCTCCTGTATATGAATTAGAAGAGGAAGAAATTTGGCACGCTTTAGTTTTAGGCGTGAAAGATTATGCCCAAAAATGCGGATTTTCTAAAGTAGTATTAGGTTTAAGTGGAGGAATTGATTCTGCACTTGTAGCGACAATTGCTAGTGCGGCATTAGGTAAAGAAAACGTCTTGGGTGTATTAATGCCATCCCCTTATAGTTCAGAACATTCTATTAGTGATGCTGTAGCATTAGCTGATAATTTGGGAATTAAAACGCAGATTTTACCCATTGGCGAGTTAATGCAAAGCTTCGATAATAGCTTGGCGGGGTTATTTGCAGGTACAGAATTTGGACTGGCGGAGGAGAATATTCAGTCACGGATTCGCGGTAACTTATTAATGGCGATCGCTAATAAATTCGGCTACCTATTACTATCCACAGGCAACAAATCCGAAATGGCAGTCGGTTACTGTACCCTCTACGGCGACATGAACGGCGGTTTAGCAGTCATTGCAGATGTTCCCAAAACCCGCGTCTACTCCCTGTGCAAATGGCTAAACTCCCACTCCCCACTCATCCCGGAAAACATCCTCATCAAAGCACCAAGCGCCGAACTCAAACCCGGTCAAGTTGACCAAGACTCCCTTCCCCCTTACGAAATCTTAGACAACATCTTACAACGCCTAATTCACGACCATCAGTCAGTAAGGCAAATTGTTGCAGCCGGACACGACCAGACAGTAGTAGACAAAGTTATCCAGATGTTAGCAAGAGCAGAATTTAAGCGCCGCCAAGCACCTCCAGGCTTAAAAATCACTGACCGCGCCTTTGGTACTGGTTGGCGAATGCCAATAGCCAGTAACTGGAATGCGATTAAAAGTAATTACCAAAAAATTGAGTCTGGGCATGATGATTAAAAACCCAGAAGAATATGGTATTTTTACAGAATATGTATAATCCGAAATATACTGTTTTGCATTTGTAGCTGAGTGTGTTCCCGCAATAGTGCGATTTACCCTTTTTTAATAAGTTGCATTTATGACTATGGCGATATCTAGTCAATTTTTGACATGGGGTGTAAGAGTTTTTGGGGTGGGGATGCTCACTACCTTTGTCAGCACAACTATCCTCAATCAACCAAGCTTTGCTGGAAATGCAACCTTTCGTTGCGATACGGGTCAATTTAAAGGTAAATCTGTACCTACAACCTTTGTTTTCACCCAAGACCGCAAAAAAATACCTCTAATTTATTGGGTTTCGGATTTCTTTCCGGGATTAAAACCTCAGCAACGCTGTCAGCAAGTATCTTATAGATTTCAAAGAAGTTATGATAACGGCACTCTAAGATATATCAAAACAGGTATTCTCAACAGACAACCAGTAGTGTGTGCCACGGCTGAAAGAGATGCTGTTTGTAACAAAAATAATCTGTTATTCACTCTTAAACCTGGTAGCGATCCTGACGCTACCGCACGCCAATTATTTGACCGCCGTGCTTTAGCTTCTGGAAACGCCACGAATCAAAGCGGTGGTGAGACAAGTAACGACCCCGTTAATATTGATATCGAAGCTTTCCTTTACTTTGCACCATCTCAACCAAGTGCAGGCGAAAGTAATAATCCTTAAATGAACTGGCGTAAATTAACACTGTTTGCCTGTGTTGGAGCGTTTGGCTTTACGCTGTCAATATGGGCAAGTATCAGTAGTAGCAAGCTGACTCAACCGCCACAACCAATAACTCAAATATCTGTAAAACAACTGCAACTGCAAGCGCAAGCCATCACTGTCAAAGTGATATCGTCAGATTTTTTAGGTTCAGGAATTATTCTGCAAAGACAAGGCACAGTTTATACTGTGCTGACAAATGCTCATGTGCTGCGTGCAAGTAAACCTCCCTATCGCATTCAAACTGCCGATGGTCGCATTTGGTCGGCTAATATACCCAAGACTAATCACTTTGGCAACAATGATTTAGCTGTATTACAGTTTCACAGCACTGGCACTACTTATTCAGTCGCATCCCTTGGTTCTTCTGTTGTAGTGGGGGATGAGGTTTTTGCTGTTGGGTTTCCCATGACAGAAAAGCCATCTGGGGAGCAAGGCTTTGTCTTGACTACTGGTAAGGTGTCGTTGATGTTGCCCAAGGCTTTAGAGGGAGGATACCAAATTGGTTACACCAATGAGATCCAAAAGGGCATGAGTGGGGGAGCGTTACTCAATAGTCGCGGTGAAGTTGTAGGTGTGAATGGAATGCACGCCTACCCTTTGTGGGATACTCCTTCTGTGTTTGCTGATGGTACGGAAGCTGATCCAACTTTGCACCAAAAGATTACTCACCTGAGTTGGGCTGTACCAATCAAGACAGTGATAAACCTTATAGGAGATTAAATAATGAAATTTTATTATCAAATCACCCCAGCAATCATTGGAGTTGCGATCGCTATAGTGCAACCACAAGCAGTAATGGCACTATCGGCAGGCGAAGTCAATAATATTGCCAAACAAATCACAGTGCTGATTCAAAGTAAAAAGCCCAAATATGGTTCTGGGGTAATTATTAAAAAAGACGGCAATACTTATACAGTTCTTACTGCGGCTCATGTCGTAGAAGTCAAAGACAATTATGAAATTGTGACTGCTGATGGTAAAACTTATGCCGTCAATTACAGCAGTGTCAAACAATTACCAGGAGTAGATTTAGCTGTAGTCGAGTTTAGCAGCAATCAAAATTACAATGTAGCCAAAATCGGCAACTCTGATAGCAGTAGTGAAGGCACAACGGCTTATGTCGCTGGTTATCCTGCGCCAACATTTGCAATTAATCAGTCAATCTACACTTTTAGTAATGGGACAATTACGGCTAATGCCTCAAAACCATTACGTGATGGTTATGCTTTGGTCTACAGTAACAATACCTCAGAAGGGATGAGTGGTGGTGCAGTATTGAACGAAAAGGGCGAACTCATTGGCGTTCACGGTAGGGCAGATTTAGATACCAAACAAACCAAAACAGGTTTTAATTTAGGCATTCCCATCAATACATTTTTGCGAATGTCAGCACAAGTTGGAGTAGATACAGGAATTTCTGCTCCGAACACACCTGTAGCAACAGCACCCAAAGCTGGTGATTTCTTGATTCAGGCTGTGGATAAGTATAACAAGGGAGACTTTCAAGGGGCGATCACTGATTTTACCCAAGGTATCAAAATTAATCCCAACTCAGCCGAACTCTACATCGGACGGGGTAATGCCCGTTATACTTTGGGAGACAACCAAGGGGCAATCGCTGATTACAACACTGCCCTCAAAATTAATCCCAACTATGCCATAGCCTACAACAACCGGGGTATAGCCCGCTCGGCTTTGGGAGACAAACAAGGGGCAATCGCTGATTACAACACTGCCCTCAAAATTAATCCCAACTATGCCATAGCCTACCTCAACTTGGGTGTAGACCACTCGGCTTTGGGAGACAAACAAGGGGCAATCGCTGATTACAACACTGCCCTCAAAATTAATCCCAACTATGCCGAAGCTTACTACAGTCGGGGTAATGCCCGCTCGGCTTTGGGAGACAAACAAGGGGCAATCGCTGATTACAACACTGCCCTCAAAATTAATCCCAAATATACTGATGCCTACCTCAACCGGGGTTTAGCCCGCTATACTTTGGGAGACAAACAAGGGGCAATCGCTGATTACAACACTGCCCTCAAAATTAATCCCAAATATACTGATGCCTACCTCAACCGGGGTTTAGCCCGCTATACTTTGGGAGACAAACAAGGAGCAATCGCTGATTACAACACTGCCCTCAAAATTAATCCCAATTATGCCCTAGCCTACCTCAACCTGGGTGTAGCCCGCTTGGATTTGGGAGACAAACAAGGGGCAATCGCTGATTACAACACTGCCCTCAAAATTAATCCCAACTATGCCGAAGCCTACATCGGACGGGGCAATGCCCGCTCGGATCTGGGAGACTATAAAGGGGCGATTGCTGACTACACCTCTGCCCTGAAAATTAATCCCAACGATGCCCAAGCCTATAACAACCGGGGTATAGCCCGCTATTATAAATTGGGAGATCAGCAAGGGGCGATCGCTGATTACAACTTAGCCCTCAAAATTAATCCCAAGTATGCCGTAGCCTATGATAATTTGGGCTTTGTTTACCATGACCAGGGCAATATAGAAAGAGCAATTAAGAATTGGGAAAGTGCAATATCACTTGATCAAAAACTTGCCGAACCTTTAATGGCATTAGCCGTTGTGCTATATACCAAAGGTGAAAAGGAACAAGCAATTACTAAGGCACAACAGGCACTTAGCATTGATAAACAATATGCAGATTTAGGTTTTCTCAAGAAAAATAACTGGAGCGATCGCCTAATTGCTGATACGCAAAAGTTCTTAGAAATACCTGAGATGAGAAGTTTTTTAGGACAGGCTAACTCAAGGTAATAAGATTATGCTTAGAGTAATTCTAGCTAACCATATATATTGCCTTGACTGA
Source organism: Nostoc sp. MS1 (assembly GCF_019976755.1). Classification (NCBI taxonomy): domain Bacteria; kingdom Bacillati; phylum Cyanobacteriota; class Cyanophyceae; order Nostocales; family Nostocaceae; genus Nostoc; species Nostoc sp. MS1. The sequence continues at coordinate 1,346,534 of NZ_AP023441.1, read as the reverse complement.
TGAAAAAGTAAGGTCAATTTTTATAGTCAATAAATATAAATTAATAAGGCGATTAAGAGTAGGCGATCGCTTAACTCACTTTTAAACCTGAGTCAAGATTAAATCATGAAATTTGCTTATCAAATCACCCCAGCAATCATCACAGTTGCGATCGCTATAGTGCAACCACAAGCAGTAATGGCACTATCGGCAGGCGAAGTCAATAATATTGCCAAACAAATCACAGTGCTGATTCAAAGTAAAAAGCCCAAATATGGTTCTGGGGTAATTATTAAAAAAGACGGCAATACTTATACAGTTCTTACTGCGGCTCATGTCGTAGAAGTCAAAGACAATTATGAAATTGTGACTGCTGATGGTAAAACTTATGCCGTCAATTACAGCAGTGTCAAACAATTACCAGGAGTAGATTTAGCTGTAGTCGAGTTTAGCAGCAATCAAAATTACAATGTAGCCAAAATCGGCAACTCTGATAGCAGTAGTGAAGGCACAACGGCTTATGTCGCTGGTTATCCTGCGCCAACATTTGCAATTAATCAGTCAATCTACACTTTTAGTAATGGGACAATTACGGCTAATGCCTCAAAACCATTACGTGATGGTTATGCTTTGGTCTACAGTAACAATACCTCAGAAGGGATGAGTGGTGGTGCAGTATTGAACGAAAAGGGCGAACTCATTGGCGTTCACGGTAGGGCAGATTTAGATACCAAACAAAGCAAAACAGGGTTTAATTTAGGCATTCCCATCAATACATTTTTGCGAATGTCAGCACAAGTTGGAGTAGATACAGGAATTTCTGCTCCGAACACACCTGTAGCAACAGCACCCAAAGCCGATGATTTCTTTCTTCAGGCTGTGGATAAGTATAACAAGGGAGACAAACAAGGAGCAATCGCTGATTACACCTCTACTCTCAAAATTAATCCCAACTTAGCCGCAGCATACAACAATCGGGGTGTAGCCCGCTCGGATTTGGGAGATAAACAAGGGGCAATTGCTGATTACAACTCAGCCCTCAAAATTGATTCCAACTTAGCCGAAGCATACAACAATCGGGGTTTAGCCCGCTCGGATTTGGGAGATAAACAAGCAGCAATTGCTGATTACAACTTAGCCCTCAAAATTAATTCCAATTATACCGAAGCATACAACAATCGGGGTGTAGCCCGCTCGGATTTGGGAGACAAACAAGGAGCAATTGCTGATTACAACTCAGCCCTCAAAATTAATCCCAACTATGCCGATGCCTACAACAACCGGGGTTTAGTCCGCTCGGATTTGGGAGATAAACAAGGGGCAATTGCTGATTACAACTCAGCCCTCAAAATTAATCCCAACTATGCCGATGCCTACAACAACCGGGGTTTAGCCCACTATACTTTGGGAGACAAACAGGGAGCAATCGCTGATTACAACTTAGCTCTCAAAATTAATCCCAACTTAGTCGAAGCATACAACAATCGGGGTGTAGTCCGCTTGGAGTTGGGAGACAAACAGGGAGCAATCGCTGATTACAACTTAGCTCTCAAAATTAATCCCAACTATACCGAAGCATACAACAACCGGGGTTTAGCCCGCTATACTTTGGGAGACAAACAGGGAGCAATCGCTGATTACAACTTAGCTCTCAAAATTAATCCCAATTATGCCATAACCTATGATAATTTGGGCTTTGTTTACCATTACGAGGGCAATATAGAAAGAGCAATTAAGAATTGGGAAACTGCAATTTCACTTGATCAAAAATTGGCAGAACCTTTAATGGCATTAGCCGTTGTGCTATATAACAAAGGTGAAAAGGAACAAGCAATTACTAAGGCACAACAGGCACTCACTATCGATAAACAATATGCAGATTTAGCTTTTCTCAAGAAAAATTACTGGAGCGATCACCTGATTGCTGATGCCAAAAAGTTATTAGCAACACCTGAAATTAAAAGTTTTCTGGGACAGACTCAGTAAAGATAATAAGATTATGCTTAGAGTAATTCTAGCTAACCATACATATCGCCTTGACTGATGAAAAAGTAAGGTCAATTTTTATAGTCAATAAATATAAATTAATAAGGCGATTAAGAGTAGGCGATCGCTTAACTCACTTTTAAACCTGAGTCAAGATTAAATCATGAAATTTGCTTATCAAATCACCCCAGCAATCATCACAGTTGCGATCGCCCTAGTGCAACCAAAAGCGGTAATGGCACTATCGCAACCGGAAGTGAGTAAAATTGCTGAACAAATTACAGTATTAATCCAAAGTAAAAAGCCAAAGTACGGTTCTGGAGTAATTCTCAAAAAAGATGGCAATACTTACACTGTTCTCACTGCGGCTCATGTGGTAGAAGTTAAAGATAATTATGAAATAATCACCTCTGATGGTCAGCGTTATGCAGTCAATTACAGTACTGTAAAACTACTGCCAGGAGTAGATTTAGCGGTAGTGCAGTTTAGCAGCAGTCGCAATTACAATGTTGCCAAAATCGGTAACTCAGATAAAAGCGAAATAGGCGAAACTGCTTATGTAGCTGGGTTTCCCGCACCGACTTATGCTATTAATCAATCAATCTACACTTGCATTGATGGCAAGATTACTGCCAATACGTCGAAACCCTTGCGTGATGGTTATGCGTTAGTTTATAGCGATAATACTCAACCAGGGATGAGTGGTGGTGCAGTCTTGAATGACAAGGGTGAACTCATCGGGATTCATGGGAGAGAAGATTTAGATACCAAACAAACCAAAACAGGTTTTAATTTAGGCATTCCCATCAATACATTTTTGCGACTGTCAGCAAAAGTTGAGGTAAATACAGGAGTGGCTGCGCCGAATACGCCAGTAGCTACAGCACCTAAAGCTGATGACTTTTACATTCAGGGTGGGGAGAAGTATACAAAGGGAGACAACAAAGGAGCGATCGCTGACTATACCAAAGCAATTAGCCTCAATCGCAACTATGCCGATGCATACAACAACCGGGGTGTAGTCCGCTATAAATTGGGAGACTATAAAGGGGCAATCGCTGACTACACCCAAGCTCTCAAAATTAATCCTAACTTTGACTTAGCCTACATCAACCGGGGTTTAGCCCGCGCTGAATTAGGAGACAAACAAGGAGCGATCACTGATCACACCCAAGCTCTCAAAATTAATCCCAACTATGCCGATACCTACTACAACCGAGGTGTACTCCGTGATAAATTGGAAGACTTGCAAGGGGCTATAGCTGATTACAACTTAGCCCTTAAAATTAATTCCAACTATGCCCAAGCCTACAACAACCGGGGTTTTGACCGCCATGAATTGGGAGACTATAAAGGGGCAATCGCTGACTACACCCAAGCTCTCAAAATTAATCCTAACTTTGACTTAGCCTACTACAACCGGGGTATAACCCACTATGAATTAGGAGACTTTCAAGAGGCGATCGCTGATTACACCCAAGCTCTCAAAATTAATCCTCACTACGCCGATGTCTACATAAACCGAGGTTCAGCCCGCTATGAATTAGGAGACTTTCAAGAGGCGATCTCTGATTACACCCAAGCTCTCAAAATTAATCCTAACTTAGCTGAAGCCTACTTTGGTCGGGGTTTAGCCCACTATGATTTGGGAGATAAGCAAGGGGCAATTACAGATTGGCAGAAAGCTGCTGAACTGTTTCAACAACAAGGAAATACACAACCTTACCAAAAAACGCTGGAGTTGATCAGAAAATATCAGCATTGATAGCTGATGGTGGGCGTTAGCGGTAGCTTAGCGTAGGTGATCGCATTCACTGAGTCAAAGAGCGATCGCTTTGAGTAGAAACTTGGCGATCACGTAGGTGCATTACAATAAAACTACTATGCCTGCTAAAGATATCTATCACGATACGGTCAAAAATGCTTTGATTAAAGATGGCTGGACAATCACCCATGATCCATTGCGGATTCGTCTAGCTCGTGGAAAAAATCTCTTTGTTGATTTAGGTGCAAAGCGATTACTAGCAGCAGAACGGGGATTTGAAAAAATAGCAGTAGAAATAAAAAGTTTTACCCGTCCTTCAGATATGAAAGATTTGGAAGAAGCTGTTGGTCAATTTGTTTTATATACTTGTTTGCTGAAACGCTACTATCCCGAATATATCCTCTATCTCGCAGTTAGTGAAGATACCCGTAAGAGAGTTTTTGAAGAAGAAGCAGGTCAAACCTTGATTGAAGATGGCATTATTCGTTTAGTTACCTTCGATATATTCAAGGAGGAAATTATCCAATGGATTCACTGAAGGGTGAGTATAGAACCATTATTGAAAAAGTGCTGCAAGAGTATGCTGATTTTCTGGGTAGCGACGAGGAAGTGGAAGTAGAATTGGTGTTTGATAGAGAGCGCGATCGCTATCTATTAGTAGAAGCTGGGTGGCAAAATGGTTATCGGATCTACGGCACTTTGCTACACATCGATATTATTGATCATAAACTTTGGATTCAGCACGATGGCACAGAAGAAGGTGTTGCGGTAGATTTAGTTGCGGCGGGGATTCCTCACGAGCAGATTGTTTTGGCTTTTAGAACCCTTGAACAAAGAAAACATACAGATTTTGCGGTTTCGTGACAGGTTTGCAGTAATAAGCAATGCGTAAAATAAATTAAAGTTTATAAGATATTTATCATGAACTTTTATTATCAAATAACGCCAGCAATCATTGGAGTCACCATTGCCCTGGTACAACCACAAGCGGTAATGGCACTATCGGCAGGCGAAGTCAATAACATTGCCAAACAAATTACAGTGCTGATTCAAAGCAAAAAACCTAGATATGGTTCTGGGGTAATTATCAAGAAAGAGGGTAATACTTACACTGTTCTCACTGCGGCTCATGTCGTCGAAGTCAAAGATAATTATGAAATTGTAACTGCTGAGGGTAAACGTTACCCACTTGATTACAGCAGTGTTAAACAATTACCAGGAGTAGACTTAGCTGTAGTACAGTTCAGCAGTAATCAAAATTACAATGTAGCCAAAATTGGTAACTCTGATAGTAGCAGCGAAGGCACAACTGCATATGTGGCTGGTTTTCCTGCACCAACATTTGCGATTAATCAATCAATCTACACTTTTAGCAATGGGACAATTACAGCTAATGCCTCAAAACCATTACGCGACGGTTATGCTTTGGTCTACAGCAACAATACCTCAGAAGGGATGAGTGGTGGTGCAGTATTGAATGACCAAGGTGAACTCATTGCCATACATGGTAGAGCAGATAAAGATGCTAAAGAAATTAAAACAGGATTTAATTTAGGCATTCCCGTCAATACATTTTTACGAATGTCTGCACAAGTTGGAGTAGATACGGGAGTTTCTGCGCCCAACACACCTGTAGCAACAGCACCCAAAGCTGCTGATTTTTTGCTCCAGGCCGTGGATAAGTATAACAAGGAAGACTATCAAGAGGCGATCGCTAATTTTACTCAGGCAATTCGCCTCAATCCTAAATATACACAAGCATACATCGGGCAGGGTATAGCCCGCTCACGTTTAAAAGACTATCAAGGGGCGATCGCTGATTTTACTCAAGCAATTCGCCTCAATCCCAAATATACACAACCATACATCGGACGGGGTATAGCCCGCTCACGTTTGGGAGACTATCAAGGAGCAATAGCTGATTACAGCACTGCTATCAAAATTAATCCTGAGAATGTCACTGTCTACGGTTTGCGGGGTTCAATCCACCTCAAATTAAAAGACTATCAAAGAGCGATTGCTGATTTTAGCTCTGCCATCAAAATTGATCCCAACTTAGCCATAAATTATAGCAGTCGGGGTATAGCTCGTGGCGAATTGGGAGACAAGCAAGGTGGAATTGCGGATTTACAGAAAGCGGCTGATCTTTTTCGACAACAAGGGAATACACAATGGTATGAAAAAATGCTGGAGTTCATTAGATTGCAGCAACAGTAGTGTATTATCTATTCTTCTTTAGTTAGTTGGCGATCGCATATTAGTATCCAGAAGATAGTCCACTTTTAAGGATGCTCCTCATAAATACCTTCACGACTGACGGCATAATCTGAATAATGGAAATACATCTGACCCAACACAAGCTGCAAAATCATCAGCCAATTGGTCAGCAATTACCTCAAATTCATCATTATGAATTGCAACGTCTGTTTTTTCTGCTAGTAATACTTCGACTGTTGGTGCAAAGGCATCAGCTAATAGCTGTCGAACATTCTCAGTGTCGTGGTGTGCAATGCTTTCTCGCAATTTTTGCTCTAATTCTAGTGATAATGTCGGAGTGATTGTCGTCATATTTTAACAGTGTTGGTTAAGTTTTACATGAATCTTATGCTTAAATTAGCGATAATTAATTATAATATTAAATTAGTTTTTGATTGAAAATAAATGTAATTTCTATTTTAAATAAAGATAAATAATGAGATATTTGAAATTAGGCGATCGCCCAACATAAATTTTAAATTTATAACAGATTTATTATGAACTTTTATAATCAAATTACACCAGCAATCATTGGAGCCACAATTGTTATTGTACAAACACAAGTAGCTGTGGCGTTATTGGCAAGCGAAGTTAATAACATTGCTAAACAAATTACAGTATTAATTCAAAGCAAAAAGCCCAAATATGGTTCTGGGGTAATTATTAAAAAAGACGGCAATACTTATACAGTTCTTACTGCGGCTCATGTCGTAGAAGTCAAAGACAATTATGAAATTGTGACTGCTGATGGTAAAACTTATGCCGTCAATTACAGCAGTGTCAAACAATTACCAGGAGTAGATTTAGCTGTAGTCGAGTTTAGCAGCAATCAAAATTACAATGTAGCCAAAATCGGCAACTCTGATAGCAGTAGTGAAGGCACAACGGCTTATGTCGCTGGTTATCCTGCGCCAACATTTGCAATTAATCAGTCAATCTACACTTTTAGTAATGGGACAATTACGGCTAATGCCTCAAAACCATTACGTGATGGTTATGCTTTGGTCTACAGTAACAATACCTCAGAAGGGATGAGTGGTGGTGCAGTATTGAACGAAAAGGGCGAACTCATTGGCGTTCACGGTAGGGCAGATTTAGATACCAAACAAAGCAAAACAGGGTTTAATTTAGGTATTCCGATCAATACATTTTTGCGACTGTCAGCAAAAGTTGGAGTAGATACGGGAGTTAATGCGCCTAAGACTCAATTAACGACAGCACCCAAGGCTGATGATTTCTTTATTCAAGCTTTGAATAAGTATGATAAGAAAGATTATCAAGGAGCATTAGCTGATTACAACTCTGCGCTCAAAATTAATCCCAACTCAGCCAATACCTATAACAACCGGGGTTTAGTCCGCGCCCAATTGGGAGATCAGCAAGGGGCGATCGCTGATTACAACTCTGCTATCAAAATTGATCCCAACAATGCCATAGCTTACAACAATCGGGGTATAGTCCGCGCAGATTTGGGGGATAGGCAAGGGGCGATCGCTGATTACACCTCAGCTATCAAAATTGATCCCAACTATGGTTTTGCTTACAACAACCGGGGTTTAGCTCGTGCGGCTTTAGGGGATAAGCAAGGGGCGATCGCTGATTACAACTCTGCGATTAAGATTGATCCCAACTATGCCGATCCCTACTTCAACCGAGGTAATACCCGCGATGATTTGGAGGATAGGCAAGGGGCGATCGCTGATTACAATACTGCCATCAAAATTAACCCCAACTATGACAAAGCCTACAATAACCGGGGTGCAGTCCGCCTTAAATTGGGAGATAAGCAAGGTGCGATCGCTGATTACAACTCAGCCATCAAAATTAATCCCAACTATGCCGATGCCTACTTCAACAGGGGTTTAGTCCGCGTAAATTTAGGAGATCAGCAAGGAGCGATCGCTGATTACACCTCAGCTATCAAAATTAATCCTAACTTAGCTCTAGCATACAGCAATCGGGGTGTAGTCCGCGCTGCGTTGGGAGACAAGCAAGGGGCTGTGGCTGATTATACGGCAGCCATCAGGATTAATCCCAACTTTGCCCTAGCCTATGGCACTCGCGGTATTGTCCGCGCCGAATTGGGAAATAAGCAAGAGGCGATCACTGATTTGCGAAAAGCTGCTGAACTCTTCCGACAACAAGGAAATACACAGTTGTCTGAAAAAATGTTGAATTTGATTAAACTACTTGAGCAATAGCATCACTTAAATCTTGTGGGTGCAGTCAATCCAAAATCGTCAATCCAAAATCTAAAATTGTTTGACCTAATTAATACCGATAATCTCAATGGCTTATCTGAGTACATCAGATTTAGACAAACACAATCAGTACCAGAGCCTTCCGTAACCATTGCACTCTTAGGTATATTGAGTACATCGTTACTATTTAAAAATTTGCACCCGAAAGCGAACAAAGCCGAGAATTAATCAAGAATAAATTGTTTTTGAATTAACCGTTTTTTTACCTAAGTTTAATCTATCTAAAGGAGGATGTTAAATATCCTTACACTAAATCACTCCCTCCAGCCTTCCACATACTGGAGGTTTTTATTTTTAAAATTGCAGCCAACAAATAACCACAGCATACGGAAACCACAACTTGGCAAAGTTGCCTTTAAGGTAGAAAATAAGATAACGTTGCCCTTAAGATTTTCTTTGTGAATAACGTCCTCCGTACCGTCTCTGATACAAAACGAACTTTCTACTCTCTCCACACCCGACCGATTAACACAATTTATCGTCGGGTAGTAGAGGAATTGATGGTAGAAATGCACCTGCTGTCAGTAAATGTTGATTTTAGCTACAATCCCGTTTATGCCTTGGGTGTTGTCACTACCTTTGACCGCTTCATGCAAGGCTATCAACCAGAACGGGATAAGGAATCTATATTTAATGCTATCTGCCAAGCTGTAGAGCAAGATCCACAACGCTATAGACAAGATGCCGAAAGGTTGCAAGCTGTAGCTCAAAGCTTATCAGCTAATGATCTGATAGCGTGGCTAAGTCAAGCTAATCATTTACAGCAAGATCCTGACTTGCAAGCACAGCTACAAGCGATCGCCAATAATAATAGCTTTAAATATAGCCGTTTGTTTGCGATCGGTCTATTTACATTGTTAGAACTTTCAAATCCAGATTTAGTCAAAGACGAAAAGCAACGCACTGAGGCACTAAAAACTATTGCCGCAGGCTTGCATCTGTCTGACGATAAAGTAACTAAGGATTTAGACTTATATCGTTCTAATCTAGACAAAATGACGCAAGCACTGGCAGTAATGGCTGATATGCTATCAGCTGATCGCAAAAAACGCGAACAACGTCAGCAACAAGCTAGCACCTCAGTTACACCGCCAAATGAATAGTAGTCATATCTTACAAAGTTCTGTTCGCCCTCGCCCTCGCGGGTTCGCCAGTTGCCTGCGGAGGGAAACCCTCTTTCCCTACGGGACGCTACGCGAACAGCACTGGACTCACCAGAAGTCGGCGCTCAGACTTTCTGCTTAGTCATTGGTCATTAGTCATTAGTTTTTAACTATGGACTGTGGACTGTGGAACGCCAGTTGCTTCAAGTCGGCAGAGCCGCCCACAGCACTGGCTCCTGTTGACTATTGACTTCTATAATCCCAACAACTTATAAATTAAGCTGTTAATTAATGTCAGGGCAAAAGCACCTAACACAGCGCTCCAGATTCCGAAACGCAAGCGAAAGCCTTCGACTAGCCAAGCTGCAATACTAAAGCAGACGACGGCAATCATAAATGTGAAAAAACCCGATAATAAGTTAAAGGTGAGTATATCGGGAACAGCAAATATTAAACGTAAAACAGGTCTGATTATTGCCGTCACAATACCCAAAACAGCAGCCGAAAGAAATGCTTTTTTTGGAGTGTCAACTTCAACACCTAAAGGCAACTTACTGATAATCAACAAGCTGACAGATGTAGCTATCCAAACAATTAGCAGCGTCAAAATTTCGTTCATTGCCTCAACCCCTGAAACGTGTATGGTGCTTGGCGATAAATTACCTAGTCTATCGATGGAGTAATACAGCAGAAATTAGGACTCAACAATCAGAGATTTAAGGCTCTGAGTATCTAGCTTTGATTCCTATAGTTTTGTAGTTAACTTAGTCAAACTACTGTATTTGAATTTGAAGCTTAACCAATAATTTGTAAGTTACCAGATATTTTTCTCTATCAGCAAAATATTTTGTATATCTTTAGGTTTGGTAAATGATCAGGGGATGAGGGAGATGAGGGGTATGAGGGAGATGAATCTTAAACTTGCCTACTTATCTTCCCCTACTCCCCCTACTCCCCTATCTCACCGTTACCGTGCAGGACTAGGTGCTACAGGCACTTGGGGAACGCTGGGATTTAAAGGATTACCTTGTCCGCTAGGGATTTGATTATCTGTAGGTAAGTTGGGATTGAGTTCGCTGGGTGGGGGATTGATTCCTGGGACTGGTTCAGTGTTGGGTATAGGTGCTATACCAGGATTAATAGGAAGATTAGGAATATTGGGTTGGGGTTGAGCAGAAGTAGGGATAATTCCTAAAGATACGCGATCGCCTCCTACTTGTCGCAGTAAATCTAATGTCTCAATGACATCGTTATAAGTGGCTGTACGTGAAGCGTTGAGTACCAAGACACCATTAGGGTTGGCTTGCACATACTGTCTCAAAGCTTGTACCAAACCATCTCTTGTGACCTGTTGTTTTTCTACATAAGTATTACCTACAGCATCAATGGTGACAATCAAATTACCACCTGCTGAATTTATACTGGCGGCTGTACTGGTAGTAGCTTTTGGCAAATCAACGTTGATAGCTTGCTGTCGAGTAAATTGTAAAGCGGCTAACAAAAAGAACGTCAAAATACAAAAAACCACATCTATTAACGGGATAATCTGAATCTGTAATTCTTCTACTGGAGTATGTAAATTAACTTTCATTGTTTCATGCTCATGGCTAATTCTAGGTTGGCATTCTGGAATTGAGGAAAGGGGTATGGAAAACCTCAAACCTACTGACTTTAGCTTGATACCAACTAATTTCTTTCCTTTATATCCATATACCCCTGTACCTCATTAAGTTAAATTTGGTGGTTCAGGAGGCGGTGAAAACTTACCTCTACCTGTCGTACTGGGTAAACTATCACGACTAATTACTGACGTGCTGTTGCTCAAATCTGGGGGAGACTGGCGATATAGCAACTCTAGTTCATTTCCTGCTTTACGAAAGACTTTGACTTGATTGACAATAAAACTTTGGAATAATCGGTAAAATACTAAACTAACAATGGCAACTATTAACCCTGTTGCCGTACTAATTAAGGATTCACCAATACCAGTAGTTACCCCAGCCGCAGATTCAGTTCCCAAATCACCGATGCGAATGGAGCGCAAAGAGTGAATTAAACCTAAAACTGTACCTAACAGTCCGAGTAGAGGTGCAAGGGCAATGACAGCTTCTAACAGCTTTTCACCCCGCCGCATCCCGGCTAATTCATCTTCTGCTGAAGACTCCAACGCTAATCGAAAGGTTTCTACGTCAGTTTTTTGTAAATGTAAGGGAGCGTAGAGGAATCGACCGATTGGTTGATCTGTAGCCTCTCTAGCAATATCCGCCGCTATTTCCCAGTTATCATGAGCTGCATCTAATACGCGATCGACGATCGCCTTTTCTTGCGAGAAAATCCGCAACCAGAACCAAAGACGCTCAAAAATCACACTTACAGATAAAATCGACAGAGCCAGCAAAGGCCACATTGCTGGGCCGCCCTTGTAAAACAAATCTATAATATCCACTGTTTAACTTTCCTCCCGCCATTACTCAAGCAAGTATCCCAAAGCATTTTAATTTTAAAGATTAATACACATCTGAGGACTAACAAAATAAATTTCCAGAACTATTCAAGCTTATCTGGAATGTAAAGTTAAGGTTCTTCAGATGAACACTCAAATTTTACAGCTTGAGAAGGGGCAGGAGGCAGGAGGGAATCAAGTTTAAGCTTTTTGTATAAAGGATAAAAAATATGGGAATAGGAAAATCTCAATTGAGATTACCTATTCCCTATAGCCAAATTTCAAAATTAAGTGACTATTTTTGATAGTAAAAATCATTTAATAACGGATGCGTGGGTCAACATAAGCATTGAGAATATCAATCAAAATACTGGCTGACACTACAATTGCCCCAAAAAATATTAGTACACCTTGGACTGTGGGATAATCACGTTCAGAAATAGCCTGATATAGTCTATTCGCTAACCCAGGCCAAGAAAATGTTACCTCAGTCAAAACTGCTCCACCTAGTAGGGAAGCGAAGGTTAATCCTAAAACAGTAATTACGGGAATTAAAGCATTTTTGAGAGCGTGAGAAACTAAAATCTTATTTTCAGAAATACCCCTGGCTCTAGCCGCTTCTACATAATCAGCTTTGAGTGTTTGCTTTAAATTAACTCTTACAATGCGCTCAAAAATACCACTGAGCAAAACTCCTAAAGTGATACTAGGAAGCGCTAAATGATGTAATGATGTCAAAAATAAATCAAAATTGCCCCGGAGTAAGCTATCAAGGGTGTAAAGCCCAGTAATCGACACAGGAGGGTCTATATTTGAGGGTAAACGGTTGGAATTGGGAAACCAGCCCAATTGTACTGAGAAAATCAACTGCAACAGCATTCCCGCCCAAAACATTGGTAGTGCATAGGTAATAATCCCAAATAACCGTCCGCCAAGGTCAAACGATGTTCCTGGACGAGAAGCGGAAAGCGTACCTACCAATATGCCAACAATGAAAGCAACAGCCATGCTAAACACTGCTAACTCTACTGTTGCCGGAAAATGTTGTCCAATGATATTCCAGACTGATTTTCCCTGGCTACTTAAGGATGTACCTAAATCAAACCGTAGTAAGTCACCTAAATAGTTTAAGTACTGTATGAATAAAGGTCGATTTAAACCTAGTTGTTCTCGATATTGCTGTTTAACAGCTTCTGATGCGCGTCCACCCAGAATTGCATCAACTGGATCTCCTGATGTGGCTCTGAGTAATAAAAATACAATCGTCACAATGGTAAATAATTGCAAGGGTGCAAAGAGTAACCGAGAGACGATGTAATATTGTAAGGCTTTGGAGCGAGACATAATATTTTAGTCATTGGTCATTGGTCATTGGTCATTGGTCATTGGTCATTGGTCATTGGTTTTTAGTTATTAGCTGGTTGTTGAGATTCAAAACCAGGACTAATGACTATGGACTAATGACTAATGACTAATGACTATTAACCCTTGACTATTGACTTATAGACGAGAATTTGTGATGGGTCAAGTTGTACGTTGTTTATGCCTTGTCGAGCAAATACGAAGTCTTTGCTTTGCCACAAGGGAATATAAGGTATATCGATTGATAATTGATTTTGAATTTGGGCAAATATTTTCTGACGGTTTGCAGCATTTAGCTCTTGGCGTTGCTGGTCAATTAATTTATTGACGGCTTCGTTATAGTAAAAAGAACCTTGAGTTTGACTACCTCCATCTTCACATCCTTTAGCAACTGAACCTTTTTGACAAGATAAGAATGGCTGTACATAGTTATCTGGGTCTAAAAAGTCAGGATACCAGTCAAGTAAAGCGACTGGATATATACCCTTGGTGATGTCTTTATAAAAGGTAGCACCTTCGACTGTACTAACTTCAATCTGAAGTATACCACCGAGATTTTGATCAGCGATCGCTTTTAATGTTTGTGCTGCCAAACGGCGAGGTGCTGAACTCGAAGGATACCAAATTTGCACTTTTGCCGGATTTGTGGCAGAAAAACCAGCCGCAGTTAACAATTGTTTAGCTTTGTCGAAGTTAGTATCAGTATACTTTTCTTTAAATACTGGTTGGGAAACATTAAAGGTAGTGGGAATTAAGCTGTAAAGCGGTTCAGCTTGACCAAACAAAGCTCTATTATTTAAAGTTTGACGGTCAATCATTGATGCTATTGCTTGTCTAACTTCTGGTTTATCTAGAGGCTGCTGATTACGATTCAACGCCATGATAGTAATGACGCTACCTTCAGACGTTATTGATTGCCAATCTCCTTTTTTACCGCCATCTTCTAAACTTCTAATTTGGTCTGGTTGTAAAGACTGGTAAGCTACATCTACTGCGCCAGTACGAAAGGCGTTAAACAAATTGACTGGACTGGTCTGAATCTGTACATTTATGCCTTTGTTTTTAGGTTTTTCTCCCCAATATTTATCAAAGACATCAAAGCGCAATGAATCTGTCCCATACTGTGCTAATTTGTAAGGCCCAGTACCCACAAATGTATCTGGTTTAAATTTACCAGTACCAATTTCATAAGCTGTGGGTGAGACTGCACAAATTCCCGCAAATGCTAACAGTGAAGGAAAAGCTGCAAAGGGTTTTTTTAATTGAACTGTTAACTCATAATCACCCGTAGCTTTCACCGAAGCAACAGTATCAGAGAGTAAGAAAGAAGGTTTACCTTTATTTTCAATAAAACGCCGGATACTAAATTCCATTGCTTTGGCATTAAATGGCGTACCATCATGAAAAACTACTCCCTGACGTAAGGGTATGGTGTAGGTTAAAGCATCTTGGCTGACTTTTGGTAATGCTGTAGCCAGTTGCGGTTTAATTTCTGTACTACCTGGTTCATAAGTATAGAGGCGATCGCTCAAATTAAATACAAAACCCAAAGATGCTAATTCATAAGCATCAGCCGGATCTAGAGTTCTTGGCTTACCTGTCGTCCCTACTGTAATACGTCCATCCCCGGCGGGAGCATTAGTAGTACCTGATGTTGGTGTAGTTGTTTGTGTGCGTGGTGTACAACTGATAACTAAAAATAAACAAAGACAGAACAAAGAGACGAATTTACTCATCCATCTCCACCGTCTCCCAGACAAAGCAAACCAATTCATAGCGTTCTTATTTTTGCAATGGCGGTCAGACATTATACTATATAAATTTGTTTTTATAGTTTATTTTTCAAGATTTAGTTAGGCGATCGCTCTGTTGAGTTTTGTATATAGGATTCCTATAGATAAAATTAATTGTACTTAATTGTTACTCGATTTTCGTCCTAACCTAATATCAATCGAAAAAAATAAGACCCTAGAAATTAGAATTTCTAGGGTTATTCTCGTGAACCACCATTCTATTTTTAAACTAAAACTTTGATTTGAGCAAATTCTATTCAGACCTAATATTCATAAACATTTGATAAGTTTGGCTAAAATAAATATAATATTTATATTTAATTATGATGTAAATAAATGATATACAAATATTTCTTGTAATCCAAATTGAGACACAAGCGCAGTAGTTATGTCTAAAAAACTAACTATTTACACTTGATTTATATCAGTTATTCATCAACAATAGAGTTAGCCTCTAGAAAATAGTAGGCCATCTTGGTAATAACCTAACCTTATCCAATGTCCATTAGTCCGCGCAAGCGGACTTTATTTATTACTCTTATTAATTATTCTTGAAAAAAGCAACCTGAACAAATATTAGATGACAAAATAAGTGATAGACGCTCCTAGCAATTACCTAACTCTATATCTGTTGCTATATTTTAGTTGTAATCATAGGTTGTGTTTCCCATGAGTGAAATAGGTAAAAAAAGACTAGAAACAGTATTAGCGATCGCCACATATTCCATTAGTAGCGGTACAGCTACAGCCGCACCAACTCCTGGCGCAGAAATACCCAAGCAAATCGTCTTAACCGCTTCTGATAGCCTGATGTATACTAGTATCTGGAATATTTATTTTCAAGAAGATTTATCTAATAAAGAAATGTTAGATATCCTCTTAGAAATAGGTTTAGTTACAGTTGGTGCAGCAGGGACAACTTATATAGTTAGCAAAGCGAGTACAGCAATTCTTAAAGAAATTACTAATTGGACTGGGCCATTAGGATGGGGAGTGACGGCTGCGATCGCTGGTTCCCTAAGTGGTATATTTGGTGTAGCTTGGGCATTATACTGCGATCAGTTATATTCCCAAAGAGAAAAGCGTGATTGGGGTTGAATAATTTACAGTTAACAGTGGACAATTAATGAGTTAATAGGTCATATTCGTAGAATAAAATTATTTTTTTATTGTACTGTAGAGGTTGGTAATTAATTATTGCTTATGCTAATACGCAATTATTTATTAGCTATGACCCAGTACTGACTATACCATAAGTTAGAACTTTCTCCACAAAAATCTAAATTGTAGCAGGTTTAATTTTAAGTTGATTTTTTTCTGAAAAAACGAGGCTATTTGCTTTATACTTTTAATTCTGTCTAATTGTGGAGAGTTTTTAAAGTTGTATGTCTAGCCTGAGTTCTGACATGGTTCGCGTTTATTTGCAAGAGATTGGTCAGTTCCCTTTATTAACATCAGACCAAGAAATAACTTATGGCAGGCAAGTACAGCAAATGATTGCCATTGACGAGCAAAAGCAACAGCTTAGTGAACAATTGCAACGAGAGCCAACGTTAGCAGAATTAGCGATTTTTGTAAACAAAAGCGAAGCGGAAATAAATCAAATACTTCACAGAGGGAAACGAGCCAAGCAAAAGATGATCACAGCAAATCTACGCTTGGTAGTTTCGGTTGCTAAAAAGTATCAGCGCCGTAATTTGGAGTTTTTGGACTTGGTTCAAGAAGGAGCGATCGGCTTACAAAGGGGAGTAGAGAAATTTGACCCCAACCGAGGTTATAAGTTATCAACATACATATACTGGTGGATTAGTCAAGCAATCACTAGAGCGATCGCCGAAAAATCTCGCACAGTCAGGCTACCGATTCACGTTAACGAGAAACTGAATCAAATCAAAAAAATACAGCGAGAACTATTTCAAACCCTTGGTCGTCGTGCTACCGTTGCCGAAATTGCGCAGAAGGTGGAACTAGAACCCAGCCAAATTCGAGAATATCTCAGTGCAGCGAGCGGGACAATTTCTCTAGATTTAAAAGTCGGAGATAATCAAGATACAGAACTAAGCGAACTACTACCGGATCAGGGTGTATCCCCCAATGAACAGATTACCCAAGAGTTGCTGCGTCAAGACTTAAATGATTTGTTAGCATCACTCAAACCAGTGCAGCGAGAAGTATTAATCTTGCGCTTTGGACTGTTGGATAATCAAGAACGAAGCCTAGCTCAAATTGGCGAGAAGCTGAATGTGAGTCGAGAGCGAGTACGTCAAATCCAGCAACAAGCAATGACTGCGCTACGTCGTCAACACCCATCAATTGAGCAGTATCTATCCTCTTGATAGCTGCTATGAGCATCACCCTTAATGGGGTGATAGCTTTATTCTCTTGATAAGTATTGAATCTTCAGGTCGCCAAACTACTGTCGCCACCTTCTAAATTAGTACCTTCTAAATTAGCCTTCTCCAGATTAGCATCGCTCAAATTGGCTCTTTCTAATGCTGCTTGATGTATGTTTAAAAATATAATTCAATTGTTTTTTAAAAATATTAAATTCACAGTATTTATCAAAGATTAAAATATGTTTTTAGCAGTTACTTCTATCAAAAGACAAAAAATAAGCGAAAATAAGTGCTTCTAAAGGATTAAACCTATAGAGGAATCTGCTTTAATTCCTGAAATCATTTGCTGAGGCAAACAGGTAAGAAGAAATAAAAGTGTAATGAGTTTTGTATGGCTACGCGAATAGAAATCAAATATGAGTCCTATAGAAATAAAAAAGGACAAGTTTCTTGTACATTTACTTTTCTTAATATAAATTATTTTTTATAAAAGCTAATATATATACATTTCTAAGCGCATTGTGGACAAATCATAGTTGAGATTTAGTTGATATATAGCGTTTCCTCGTCTGCTAAGGTACAAGTTTATCTGCGCTTATCTGCGTTTAATTATTCTTACTTGTACTTGACTGAGGTAAGAAAAGTTATATGTACACAATATTCATTATTTAGAAAATAATTTATTGTTAATAATCTTATCGCTGAGGAAATAGGAGGTAGTAAGCTTATTAATTCCCACTTTAATTGCAACACCGAAAAATTATTAGCTGATGTATGGATTTGACCAAAATTGATTTGTAGATGAATAACATCCTGATAGACGAAAAATAACATGTCAAATTTTGAACTGGTTTTGAGGCTACTTTTGCAATTAACCGTAATTCTTGCGACTTGTCGGATAGTGACAATTATAGGAAAACGCTTTTTGGGGCAAACAGATGTAGTATGTGAAATGATTGCAGGTGTGATGTTAGGGCCATCACTATTTGGAGCGATCGCACCCAGTTTGCAGCAATGGCTATTTCCTAAAGCTCCACTGTTATTAGCAACGGGAGCCAAAATTCCCAACCCATCAATGTCAATCCTGTTTGCTGTTAGTCAGATTGGGTTGGTACTATATATGTTCTTAATTGGCTTAGAATTTAATACTGAACTTATTAAACAACGCCTCAAAAGCGCAGGTTTTGTATCTTGGGCGGGAATACTTGCACCTTTTAGCTTAGGTGCGGTAGCAGCATTATTTCTATACAATCAAGCTGAACTTTTTAAAGTAGGAGTAAAACCTTGGGCAGCAGCACTATACTTAGGCGCTTCTATGTCTATCACAGCTTTCCCTATGTTAGCGCGGATGCTGTATGAACGAGGGATTGCTAAAACCAGTTTTGGCACTTTGGCATTAGCCGCAGGCTCAATTGATGATGCAACTGCATGGTGCTTGCTGGCAATTGTATTAGCAAGTATTCATGCTAATGCTAATATTGCGGCATTTGCTATTGGTGGTGGTATTTGCTACGTACTGTTTTCTCTATTCTTGGGGCGGCCAGCACTCACCATATTTGCACGTATGACTACCAAAAAGGGTGGTGTGAATGTGCAAATTCTGACTTTGGTGTTGGTAGTTTTAATGTTATGTTCCTGGCTGACTGATGCAGTTGGTATCTATGCAGTGTTTGGTGCATTTATTCTAGGTACAGCAATGCCACGGGGGGAATTTGCTCAACAAGTGCGCGATCGCATTGAGTTTTTGACAACTGGGTTTTTGCTGCCGATATTCTTTGTTTTCTCTGGGCTGAATACAGAAGTTAGACTGGTGAATACACCTTTATTGTGGGCTTTCACCGGATTAATTTTAGCGATCGCTATTTTCGGTAAAGGTGTCGCCTGTATGTTAGCAGCAAAGATGTCCGGGGTAAACTGGCGTGAGTCGGCAACTATAGGTGTATTGATGAATGCACGCGGTTTGATGGAGTTAATTATCCTAAATATTGGTTTGGAACAAGGGATTATCACACCAACTTTGTTCACCATCATGGTAATTATGGCGATATTAACTACACTGATGGCATCACCGTTAGTTAACTTGTTATTGCAAGGCACAGCTTATGAACAATCACCCGAACAATCACTTGCTTAGAAACTTTTAACTACAGCAATAGCCCTTGTTGATGGAAATTAATCACGATATTATATACCTCGATTGACAACAAGAAACAGCAAATGAGAATCTTTGTGCCTGGCCGTCTTTGTTTGTTCGGAGAACACAGCGATTGGGCCGGAGAATATCGCCAGATTAATCCTCAAATCGAAAAGGGGCATACCTTAATTGTGGGAACTAATCAAGGAATTTATGCCGATGTTAAGCCTCATGCTACTGAGTTAATTGTTCATGCTTCTCTTAATGATGGCAAAAAGCATGATAAACCGCTCAGATTACCTATGGAATTTCATATACTCCAGCGTATAGCTCAACAAGGCGGTTTTTTTAGTTATGCTGCTGGTACAGCTTATCAATTTCTGACTCGTTATGGCGTTGGCGGACTTGAAATTGACAATTATCTCACCGACTTACCCATCCAAAAAGGATTATCTTCAAGTGCTGCCTTTTGCGTACTGATTGCTCGCGCTTTTAATCATCTGTATAACTTGAAGATGACAATTCGTGAAGAAATGGAGATGGCTGACTTAGGCTACAGTGTACACACATCTTTGTGCTGAGTGCAAAATGTGGTTTGATCCCCCTAAATCCACGCCACTTGCTTTAAGTCGGGAAACCCGCCCAACGCAGTGGCTCCCCTTAATAAGGGGGACTTTGATTCTTGTTCCCCTTTTTTAAGGGGGGTTAGGGGGGATCAAAACATTGTGGGACTGGTTATCAGACTTGTGTGTACACCGTAGGCTATAGCAGGAGGCAAGGAAGGAGGGAATAGTGAATTATTTCTCCCCCTGCTCCTCCTGCTCCCTTCACTCCCTGCGTACACAGCAATGGGGTATTTTTTGGTTGAATAGTCCCTTATTTATCACCCACGGCAACTTGAGGAAGTCCCAAGCTGTAGTTAGTGACGCGAGCTGAGAGATTGTAGCTAATTTCGCCTTTTTGCAGGAGCGATCGCAGATAATGTTCCAAGTCTGAGCCGATGCGGCGTAAGTTATAGTCTGTCAAATCTGCACCACTGGAAGCTTCCACTAGTTCATCGAACTTACGGTAAATTTTTTGTAAAGCATCTTCATTCCAGTTTAGTTCGTTGTCTGGGTCAATATCCAAGGTTAAGACTTGATTACTGGGAACTAGTTCGCCATCCCGGTCAATTTCAGCTGCAAAAATGCGGATGTGTCGGGTTGTAGACTTGAGCAGCATTGCGTTGTCCATAGTTGGGTGTCAGATTCAAGTTAATTACACTGCAATAATTGTAGACGTTATATATAGCCTTAAAAATACTCAAATTAGTTGTGAATAGAGTAGGGAGTGGGGAGTGGGGGGATGGGGGAGTCAGAAAAAGTTCTTATTTTTCTTACCCAGCCGGACACTTGGGCTTTCTCTGCCCGATTTCCTCTATCTTCTTCATGTTCTTTTTGATTCAGAGATTGGATTTTCTTTAGTTTAGGGTAGAGCCTGTGCTATGGTTTAAAATCAAAATTTTATTTTTGATCAAATTTACCGTCTAAACTTTCTGAATTTAATGGTGAAAAAAACGTACATTGAGTAATTTTACGGAAGTTGCATTTAACTATGTCCAGCTTTAATAAAAGCAATAATAATAGGGGATTTACTTACGTGTAAACACGATTTTTTCAGTAAAAACTCAAACTATTATTGACCGTCAAATAAAGTTGATGTAAAAAGCTTTAAAAACATAGAACAACTTCTTACAGAAACTTTATTGTATATAATCTCAAAAACTGAATAATAGTTATGGCTTACCTGAACAACAACTAGTACAGGAAGACTGAAACTGAAACCTGAAAGTCTATCAAAAAAACATACAGGAGAGTGTAATGGCACAATAAATGCTGTAAATAGAAAAAACATTGTTAATTCAGGCACAACGGGTTCAAAAAACTATAAAGAATTTCGTAGGAGCTAATCTCCTTAACCTCATACCACCAAATACAGGAATCCCTTAAACTATGAACTCCAAAGCATTACCACGGCAGATAAATAATATAGAAGTCGGTGTCTATGAGTGCGAAATACATCTCAAATTTCGGTTAGTTGAGGAAAAAAGTTTGTTGGGCGATCGCGAGCAACTAATGCAGGTGCTACTAGATGCTCTAACAGAAGGGTCTGATGACTTTTTAGAGATGCTACAAGCGTCTGTAAAAGCACAAGAAGTCTCTGAGTTTAAAGCATCACCACAAATGCGCCGTCAACTAATGCGTTTACGTAACGCTGTTGATACCAATCTGTAGTTAGAAATAAAGGTGTAATTTGAGTAGCGGCAAATCAAATACTGGGCAGAAAATCTTAATTATTTACAAGTTAGCCTACCTAAATATTTGCTCTAAATAATGAGTTGGCTTGTATAACTTAATGCTTTTGTTAATAAGCTCAAATTTCCTCTACTCTCGAAAAGCTAAACAAAGCATCTATAAAAGTAATTCTCATCACTTACCTTACGTATATAGTTGAGTAATTACTAGTACTATAATGCCTAGCTTCTTAAGCGAATAAAAGCTTTAGAAGGTTTGTTTATAAGCACAATTATTTTGACCAGGGTTTTACTTCGGCTTGCGGAGATTAATTAGTAAAAATAGCCACAAATTTTCTAGTGTTTTCTATCTTGAAAAGGTAGATGGTTAATTTTTCAAGATGTGTACGTAATAACTATCATCACCTTGCTGCTACACGGGGTTTTTTGATAAACCTCCGTGTCTTTGTACCTCTGTGTTTAAAAGGCTTTTTACCACAGAGGCACAGAGACAAGAACTTACAAGTAGTCTATTTTGCTAGTCCGTGTTCTAAGGCAAAGCGAACTAATTCTGTACGGCTGTTAGTACCTGTTTTGCTGAACAAACGACTGACATATTTTTCGACGTTACGCACGCTGGTTTCTAAACGGCGGGCGATTTCTTTGTTCATTAACCCTTCGGCTACCAAATTTAAAACACTCTGTTCTCTGGGGGTAAGGTCGATTTTAAAAGGGGCTGGTGACTGAGAAATAGCGTTTCTTTGAGTTAATAAAGCTTTGATTTGGGCAATTTGATTGGCTAATTCGGCAATATCTGGTGTTTCCCCATCTTCTGTGCTAATTTGCGCCTTACTCATGCGGCGGGTGAGTAAGTTTTCTACTATGGCTACTAGCTCATCTGGATCAAAAGGTTTAGGTAGATAAGCATCAACCCCAGCTTGATAACCTTGAATGCGATCGCTTGTCATCCCTTTTGCGGTTAAAAATACCACGGGTAGCGATTGAAAGCGGGGATCTTCGCGCAATTGTTTGAGAAATTGATACCCATCTACCTGTGGCATCATGACATCAGAAATCACTAGGTCTGGTGTATTTTGCTGCATCCACTCCCAACCCTCACGCGCATTACTGGCGACTTGAACGTTATAACCACTTTCTTGTAAGTAGTCTTTAACGGCTTCTCTTAATCCGGGTTCATCATCTACCAGTAACAATTGTGCTGACATCTAAAATTTCCTTTGGTCTAAGTTGAGAGTAGGGAGCGGGGAGGGGATACGAACTACCTTGTTCAACTGTAGCGAATGATGAATCCAAAGTTCAAACTTATTCCAGCCATTCAATTGTCTTAGCTTCTTCTGGTAGTTTGGCATTTTTTTGTCCCTGAGTACGCGCTTTAGCATTAAACAGGCTAATGGGAGTACTGAGCAAATCTACTAAGTCGGCTTTACCTGCGATCGCTTTGACACTGTTTTGTGGTAACTCTTTAATTAACCAACGAGCTAAACGGTAGCCTAATTCCTTGAGGCTAATCTCTCGCATTAAATCTACGCCATACAATTCGTGCAGATAGCGGTTGGAGCGTCCATAGCGTCGCCATTGACTGGCTAATTCTTTAAGTGTGGCACGGTGACGATGCTGAATGATGGCTTCTGGGGCAAATTCTAGCTTGCCAATATTTAACTGCAAGATGCGCCAACAAATATCTGCATCTCCACCACTATTAAGATAGGGACGAAATAATCCTGATTGATGAAAGACACTACGCCGTATTGCTAAGTTAGCCGTTTGTCCATAGGGATAAAACTTATGGGCAAGGGTGTGCTTTTGAGAGAGTGTGTCTTGACGGTCTGCGTGTTTCTCTAATAAATTTTTTCCTGGTAGGGCCAGAATTTCCCCCACAACAATGGCTATTTCAGTGTTGACAAAAGGCTTAATCAGTGTATTAATCCATTGGGGTTGAGGACGGCAATCAGCATCCGTAAATACCACAATGTCACCCACAGCCGCCCTAATTCCAGCGTTACGAGCAGCGTAGGAGCTTTGAATTTGGTTTTCGTTGAGGGGACGAATGGTAATGGGAGAATTAGCGGCAAATTCTTCTATGAGCGTGTATGTGCGATCGCTGCTGTTATTGTCGACTAACAAATACTCTACCCGTTCTTTCGGATAGGTTTGAGATGTCAAACAGTGAATTAAATCTGGTAAATCTGCCTCACCGTTATAAATAGGAACAACCACCGATACCATAGGCAAAAAGCTGTTGGCGGTGGTTGTATCAATTTGCTGATAATTCATAAAACTTGAGAGATTGGTTTGGGCAATACTAACTTAGTACAGCTTGGCAGACAATGGACAGTGAACTTAATCTGTCAACTGTCTCCTAGCTCACCCTCTCTTCAAGTTGGTAACTGATTATATGAACACCCGTAACTAATCACTCGCAAGGAGAGGTTTAAAACTTCAATTCCCTTGCTCCCAGGCTCATAGATGGATTGGTTTGGTTAAGGGGAGGACGGGCAAAGTTATTACTAGATAATGCTGCGATCGCACGAGCATATTGAGGATCGTTCTGAGTGCCAATCAGTTGAGGATTGGATGCTAGTTGACGTTCCTGTGCTTCGGTTAGCTCTAGTTTGATATCTGGGGCGATACCTTTGTGGTTGATGTCTGTACCTTTGGGGGTGTAGTAGTGAGCGATGGTGACTGCTAAACCAGAACCGTCTGGTAGTTCATGAACTGATTGCACCAAGGCTTTACCGAAGGTTTGAGAGCCAACAACTACGGCGCGTTTATTATCCTTGAGCGCACCTGTCAAAATTTCACTGGCGCTTGCCGAGTTACCATCTACCAATACGGCCAAAGGAAGTTTTGTTAAGGCAGTGCGGTTAGCCTTCATGTCCTCGTTAACTCCCTGACGGTTAACTGTACGGACAATGCCGCCATCCTCTAACCACATCCGCGCAATTTCAACACTGGCTTGCAATAAACCACCGGGATTACCGCGCAAATCTAGGACGTAAGAATCTACTTTTTGTGCATTCAAGTTACGGATAGCGCGTTCCATTTGCTCGGAAGCGTGGGCGCTAAATTCCCGTAGACGAATGTAACCAACCCGACGGTTTCCTTCTTGTTTGAGGTTGTAGCTGACGGTTGGGACTTCTATTTTGGCTCTTGTAAGTTTTAAATCGACGGTGCTGTTGCCAGTACGTCCTAGACGTAAGGTGATGGGAGTGCCTTCTTTACCACGAATTAATTTAGAGGCATCATCCACTTTCATTTGATGAGTGGATTTACCATCAATTGCTAATATTTCATCCCCAGCTTTGATCCCAGCTTTCAATGCGGGAGAGTTTTCTATAGCTTCCAATACAGTCAGCCGCTTGGTTGTTTCATTTAGTTCCATGCGGATGCCGATACCGGAGACTTCCCCAGAAGTTTGATTGGTAAGAGATTCAAACTGTTGAGGGTCCATGAATCTTGTATATGGATCGTTGAGCTTTTGTAAAGCTTCCCGAATTGCCACATACGCTTCTTCTTTAGATGTATATTCTTTACTTAATAAATTTTTTCTGACTGCCAGCCAATCTTGTTGATTAAACTTGCCATCAACATATTCACTATTTACTAATTGCCATACTTGATCTACCACCGCTTTAGGGCTATCTTGTAAGGCAGCGCGAACGCTGCGAGTCCAAGCGGGGCCAAATAAGGATACAGTTGCTGTTGTAGCGATCGCCCCTCCAATCATGGCAATTTGGAGCAGCGAGTGATTTTTCGCAGATGAGTTCATGTATATCAGCAGGAATCTATGGTGATTTTGACAGTTTAGCAATCAGACTTTCGGACAATTCTTAAGTTTTGATAATTAATTTTCAGCTACACTCCCCACATTAATTATCCTCTTGAAACTAGGCGTAAGTTTTACGTTACTTTATTAACAATCATTACTGTTTTGTAATTTTCTTGCTCAGTCTAATCCAGCATTATGACAATAGTGTGACAGTTTTGTTACCGTCATGTTTACACCCCATATTAATTTTCTAAGATAGCACTTCTTTGCGAGAATGAGCGGTCTTTTTTAGCTTAACCAACAAAGCCTTTTTATCTTGTCTCATGAGGCGCAAATTCACGATAAATTCATCAGTTCCCATAGGACAGAAACTCCAAAAAAAGTGGCGATTACTACAAAAACTTGTGTGGGTTTTATGTCTAGTGTTTGGCAGTTGGCTTGTCATCACTACTATAACCTTAGTTTCTGCATATTCCCAGCCTGTCGATGCTTTTTTTGTCCTTGGTGGTAGCATTAGAAGGGAAATTTATATTTCTCAAATAGCCAAACAATATCCACAAATTCCGATTTTAATTTCTCATGGTTCTCAAGACCCATGTATTAAGTTAATTTTTCAGCGCGAATTGGCAGATTTAGACAATGTTTGGCTGGAAAAGTGCGCTAATTCGACTTTTGAAAATTTCTACTATGGAGTACCAATTTTAAAGCGTTGGCGAGTCCATAAGGTGAAACTTATAACTTCGCCCACTCACCTACCCAGAGCCAAATGGATGGCACAGATCCTTTTAGGCGCTCATGGTATTTGGGTTGATGTTGAGGTTGTTAAAGAAAAGGGTGTTCCTGGCAATCGAGAATCTGTAATAAAAACAGGATTAGATGTCACCCGTAGTTTATTTTGGGCAGGTTTGAGTCAGATTATTCAGCCCCAATGCAAAGATGTGATTCAACTAAGCCAAGTTGATATGTCAGTTTGGCAGCGTCGAGGCTTTAAATGTGAACGTCAAGGGAATTTGGGGAGATGAGGGAGTAGAGGAGATGAGGGAGTAGAGGAGATGAGGGAGTAGAGGAGATGAGGGAGTAGAGGAGATGAGGGAGAGAATAATTATTACTGTCAACTGTCAACTGTCAACTGTCAACTGACTAATTAGTCTCATAACTAGCGATCGCCATAATAGTAGACAAAGGCACTTCGGCAAAATAGTTCTGCTGGAATTGTTCTTCGCTGATGGCTGCTTGAAACTCGGCAATAGCTGCATCAGCATTGCTTTCTTGGAAACTGTCAGCATCCCAGCTAAATTGTAAAGAACGGTCTTGTCTTTTGACTGTGAATCCCCAATACTTTAAAGCTTTGATGCCTAAAAGTAAGCATCTATCACTAATCTTCAGTTTTTCTAAAATTTGCGTGCGGGTAGCTAATTGATTTGTGCGACTGAGGTATTTGGCAATACCAACTAGGGTAAACCAGATTTCTTGCGGTGGTTGGTGCTGGGGTTGTGACCAAGCTAGAACTAGTTGTTGATTATTGTAAAGCGATCGCCTCCACCAAGCGCGTAAATCGTCCCAGTTGGTGGGGCATTCTTGGAGGATGAGGGAGTGGATAGAGACGCGATTAATCGCGTCTGTACTGGGGAGTTGGGAGTGGGGGGGGAGGTTACGCCAGTCGAGGATGTGGGTTGAGTGGTGGGTTTTGAGTTCTGAGTTGGCGTTGGGACGGACGGCAATTAATCTGATTTCGTAGCGTTTTTTATAGGTGTTGTAGTCTAGTTCGGCTATACAATCACATTTACCTATGGGTAATTCGTCTTTATAATGACCCCACCAAATACCAGGGAAGGGATTTTTACCAGAGTCGTCGCGGATATCAAATTCGGTTTTAATATACTGTACTTTTTTTCCTTGCCAATCTTGTTGATTGCGATGCCACGCATTTTCAAACCAGCAGTTTTGAATCAAAAGTTTGGGAACAGGGTTTCCCATACCGCATGGTTCTAAGAGTTTCAGTTCTAAAAATAATTCTTTACCTAAGTCTGCAACTGTGACTGCAATATCTGCTTGCACTGTTGGGGTTAAGTTCACACTCCCCAAAGTTTGCCGTAGTTGCTGGTTAATTGCTTGGGTAAATAAAGGAATATTTTCTGCTAACAAACTCAACCCAGCCGCAAAGGGATGTCCGCCAAAGCGATGTAATAAATGTGCTTGTTTTTTTACCAATTGGTACAAATCAACAGAGTTGACTGAACGAGCCGAACCACGGGCGAGGGGAGATGAGGGGGATGAGGGAGTATCTTTTAATATATCTCCCCCTACTCCCCCCACTTCCCCCACTCCCTCAGTACTTAACAAAATCGTTGGGCGACCTGTCTCTTGGGCTACTTGTCCGGCGACTAAACCGAGTACACCTACAGGCCATTGGGTATCTTCTAGGACGATGACGCTGGTGGTTGATAGGTCTAGTTGTGTGAGTTTTTGAGTTACTTGTGCTTGTACGTCTTTCTGTAAGGACTTACGCCGGGTGTTTGCTAGTTCTGTAATTTCGGCTAATTGATGACAACGATTAATGTCTCGACTGGTTAGGAGTTCTACACAGAAACTTGCATCGCCTTGAATACGGCTAACTGCGTTAATGCGTGGCCCTAGACCGAAGGAAATATCTGTGGGGCGATCGCCACTTCTCTGGCACAATTCTAATAATCGTCCTACCCCTGGTCTGCGTCTGGCGGCTGGTGGTTGTTGAAAATCGGCTTGTAATCTTTGGATGCCCAACTGTGCTAAATAACGACAATCGCCACTAAGTTGTACTAAGTCGGCAATTAAACCTACTGCGACTAAATCTAATAAATCTTCTAAAGGATTTTTGGGTATATCAGGTAAGGTTTGATAAAGAGCTTCTATTAACTTATAAGCTACACCCACGCCCGATAAATGAAACAACGGATGTTCATTAGGTAAATAGCGGGGGTTAATAATTGCGATGACTGGTGGACGTTCTACAGGTAAAGTGTGGTGGTCTGTAACTATGACATCTATACCTAATTTTTGGGCGTATATAATTTCATCAATATTTGTGCTGCCTGTGTCACAAGTAACAATTAAAGTAAAACCTTTACTCGCTAAATCATCAATACCTGATTCATTCAAACCGTGAGATTCTTTCAAGCGATTGGGAATGTAATAACCTAACTTTTGATGTTGTGGGAAAAATTGCCCCAACCCATCCCAAAGAACAGCCGTGGAAGTAATACCATCAGCATCAAAGTCTCCCCAAATCGCCACTTTTTCCCCAGCTTGCAATGCCTGTTTTAATCTTGCTACCCCTAACTGCATTTCCTGCCCAAACTCAAATGGGCTGGCTGGTTGATAAGTTTTATAGTTAATAAATGCTGCTAATTGTGATTCTTCTTTAATGCCTCTTTGCCATAATAGTTGTGCTGCATATGTTCCTTGAGAATTTGTAGGTGCATACTTTTTCACTGCTTGGATAAACCAATCGGGTGGTTGTTCAGTTGCTGTTAAAATCCACTGCATTTTTTAATTCAAATTAGCAGACATCAGTTTACTCAAAAGGTACGTTTTATTTAATCTAGCTAAATCGGACTTGGTTCATCGTTACTTGGCGTTTCTTTAATTAAAGGATTAATAACTACTTCGTTAGCGCCGCCATCTGCTTTACGCGCCCGAATAGC
The DNA here is from genome assembly GCF_019976755.1 of Nostoc sp. MS1. Lineage (NCBI taxonomy): Bacteria > Bacillati > Cyanobacteriota > Cyanophyceae > Nostocales > Nostocaceae > Nostoc > Nostoc sp. MS1. The sequence goes on along the minus strand of NZ_AP023441.1, from coordinate 1,317,371 downwards.
TGGACGAGAACGTCTATATCCGGCTCTTTCTGCTTTTTGGTGTTCGTAGTCAATTAGTCTGCCATAATATGGGTGTTTGCTTAAATTCATTGATAAGAAGATATGTTGGCGAATATTGCCGAAACCTTTGCGGTTGAAAAATTTAACGGCTGGTGTGTTGGTAGGGTCAGTATCTACTAACATAAATCTTGCGCCATCTTCAATCATCCGAGCGACAACTTTATCAACTAATTTATCAGCGACTCCCTGACGTTGAAATTTTGGGTTCACTCCTAACCATAAAATATAGCCATAAGTCCAAGATGCTTTGGTAATAATAGTGCCTAGAATAAATCCTGCTAGTTCGCCATCTGTTTCTGCAACTAAACAGTATTCTGGGTCTGTGTTATAAAGTCCAATTACCTCCCATTCGTCCCAAGTGCGGTAAAGGTAAGGATATAAATCACTGGTAAATAATTCTTCTCCCAAATGGTATACAGGAGCAATATCATCTATTCCTAATTCTCGCACATAAATGATATCAGTTTCATCAAAGTTATTCATAAATATTACTATCAATTTTTTTATTTTTAAAGGCTGTGTAAGTAGCAGCTAGAGGAATCATAAATAATATAAAAAATGCTACATTGAGAACAGCATTTTGCCAGAATCCACTTGCTAAAGAAAAAGAAGTATCTATGCTGAACCAAGCAACTACTGATGTTAACATGGAGAACCATCCTTCAATTTTCTCATGACGAAATGGCTGCCAAAGAATGTAAAATAAAGCTACACTCCAGCCAATCATCACAGCACCAAGAAGACCATACAGGAATTTAATGTATGTATATGCTTCATTACTAAAGTTAGTGTGTGCTGGGATAGTGGAAAAGAACATTGCGTCAAAAAAATTCTGCATGAAACCTGGCGCAATAAGCAAACTCAAGCTGAAGATAATCACTCCACTGGTAACAATGATTAACCAGTACCACCAAAAACGAAACCATGAGTTTAGCATTTAATTTCTTAGCCTCAATTGCTATAGTGATACTTCTTGAATCACTTCAAGACTAGCTGGAACTGTACTAATTGTCTCTTCTGTTATTGCTGTACGATGGGCTACGCCCCGCCGTTGGCGAACGCACTTTTTAGCAAATTGGCAATATTCACAAGTCTTACTATGTTCTGGAATTTGGGGAAATAACTCCCCATGTTGATAATTGTTCAGCCAAATAGTTAATTGATTTAATAGTTGGTTTAGGTTTTTTGCTGTTTGTTTGTGTAAGCTATCACTGTAAGTAAATTGAATGTTTTGTGGTTTGCCTTGAGATTGTACAAACCAGTAGGTCATAGAAATATTTTCCGGTAAGTATTCGCTAGTTTCAGCTAATACATACATATATAAGCGTGTTTGCCAATTTTTAGATAGCTTGCGTTTGTCTGGTGGTTTGGGATATGTTTTCCAGTCTAAAATTTGGGCTTGTTGATTATCGGCAATTAATAAATCATAGATAACTGTGAGTAGATAATCTTGAACTTGTAGGGTGCGATAGTGTTCACTCTCACGGAAGGTTGGTCTATCGGTTGCAGGTGTGAGAATTTCTGGTGCTGCATCCGCAAAAGCAGACATCCATTTTTTGAGTTGGGGATCAGCTTGTAAAAAACTATTAATTGGTAGACCCATTTCTCTTTGCTGCATAAGCAGGTGAAAGCGACTACCTAAAGTTTGTCGTTCCTCATGTTCAGGATTTGCTGGTGAATTGAGTTGTTCTAAGTAAGCGTGTTGAAATTTACGCGGACAGGTTTCGAGTAAATTCAAATGTCCTTGGGACAGGCGTAATAATTGAGTGTGAGTTGTCAGCATTCTTTTATTTTAGAAGCGATCGCTTAGTTATAACTCAGATGAGTTTTGACATATATAGCACTCACCCAAGAGTAGCCTTTTGATTAGCAGATGCTTTGGGAATACTAAGTCAATGAGGTTGAGTAAAGTATTGATTTAATTATGAGTGAAGCATCTTCAGGCGCTAAAACTTGTTTTTGTCGTTATCTTAAATCGTGTCAGCGTCAACAAGCAGGTAAACTTTTTCTCTGGTTCCCTACTCAACACACCCTGAAAAAAGTTACTGACTACCTACAGCAGTTAGCTATTAAATATGAATCAATGGATGAGCGTGCAGGTTTGAGTTTGTACTGTCAAGCCGGACAAGCACAAGAAGTTGCTCTTAAATTGTCTCAAATCCTGACGCACATAGAACTAAAAGAAACGCAAGTTCTGTTTATTAAAGGGAAGACTCAACCTAAACTGCCAGATTTTAGTGAAATTGGTTCATTGCAACGTTTTATTAAATTCACTGAGTCCGACTGGTTGATAGAAATGATGGCGAAGGAACGCTTCACCACACATTTCCAACCCATTGTTTCCATGAGAAATACATCGGAAATTTATGGATATGAAGCACTATTACGCGGAATAGACGAACAGGGCAATTTAATTGCGCCATCTCCTATCATAGAATTGGCAACCGAAGCTGGACTTCTACCTCAATTCGACCGCATTGCGCGTCTCAGCACTATTGCTCAATTCAGTCGTTATCAACTAAGTGAAAAAATATTCATCAATTTTGCACCTACAGCGCTTTATGACCCCGTATCTTGTCTACGTTCTACGGTAGAAGCTATTGATAAAGCAGGTATTTCTCATGAACGGGTTGTCTTTGAAGTTGTAGAATCAGACAGTCCGCAAAATTTAGAACACCTCAAGGCTGTTCTTAAATATTACCGAGATGCAGGCTTTTCCATTGCTCTTGATGACATTGGTTCCGGTTACTCTAGTCTGAACTTATTACATCAGTTACGTCCAGACTTAATTAAATTGGATATGGAGTTAACCAGAAATGTCCATCTAGACCCCTACAAAGCTTCAATTACGGAAAAACTATTAGAAATTGCCCAAAAATTAGATATCCAGACTGTGGCTGAAGGGATTGAGTGTATTGAAGAACTGAATTGGTTGCAAGAACGAGGTGCAACTTTTGCTCAAGGTTATTTAATTGCTAAACCTAGTCCTATACCTGTTACAACTACACCTCAGTTGGAAACAAAGTCGCCTGTAGTATTGCACTCTAATCAGCAGGTTCGACAAATTGTTCAAAACCAAAGTGAGTCTGAAAAAATTGTGGCGGCTGTGACGCAACGCATTCGTCAATCATTACATTTGGAAGAAATTCTGCAAACTACAGCAGATGAACTAAGACAATTATTTGAGGTAGATAGAGTATTAATTTATCAGTTTAAGCCAGACTGGAGTGGGTTTGTGGCTGTAGAATCTGTAGCTGAAGGATGCTTATCTATCTTAGGATTTCAGGTGATGGATACATGCTTTCAAGCTACTCAAGGAACTTATTATCAACAAGGCCATACTAAAGCGACTGAAGATATCGAAAATGCTGAACTTACGCCTTGTCATCTCGACTTGTTGCGGAGTTTGCAAATTCGCGCCAACTTAGTTGTACCCATTTTGCAAAAAGAACGCTTATGGGGACTGTTAATTGCTCATCAATGTCGCAGTACTAGACAATGGCAACAATCAGAGATTAATCTATTTAAACAGTTGGCGGGGCAAGCTGCGATCGCTATTCACCAATCAGAACTTTACCAGCAACTCCAACAAGCTAACCAAGAATTACAACGTCTTGCATCTTTAGATGGTCTAACTCAAATTGCCAATCGACGTTGTTTTGATAATAGGCTCACAGTAGAATGGGAGCAATTAGCACAAGAGCAAGCTTTTTTATCTTTAATTTTGTGTGATATCGACTTCTTTAAGCTTTATAACGATACATTAGGGCATTTAGCTGGAGATGATGTTATTAAATACGTAGCTGATGCTATCTCAAAAACAGTCGCCGAATCTAGTCATTTAGTCGCTCGTTATGGTGGAGAAGAGTTTGCAATTATTTTGCCTAATATTGATGCCCAAGGAGCTGTTGCTCTTGCCAAAGAAATTCAAACTAGTGTGAGTGCATTAAAACTCGCTCATCCCAGTTCTTTGATTGGTGAGTTTATTACATTAAGTTTTGGTATAGCTACTATTATCCCCAATCGCCAGTTATCTCCGCTCAATTTGATTGCTGCGGCTGACCAAGGACTCTATCAAGCAAAAGCAAAAGGTAGAAACTGTATATTCCAGGTTGCAGAGAATGTGGAACCGTCACGAAACGGCTCTTGCTTGCGGAAGGTGTAGGAACAAATAAAACTTGGCTTTCGCTCCACCCTACTAACCTGCGGATGTCCACTGATACCTAAAGGGTTATAAAAAAGCAGCCCACATCAGTGGGCTTGTCTATATTATTTAAAGTGCATAACGTACCCTAAATAAAATATTTCGGTTTCTTGAGTACGCCATCTTAAGCGGTAGCGTTATCCTAGTTTTTTTACTAGAGACTCAAGCGTAAATTATGACACTCCTTGCATTATCTATAATACTTTATCATTTCTTCATCAGCAAAATACCAAAATATTGAAAAACCTGATCTAGGTAGACCAGGCTTTTCAAATTCACAGGATTTCAAAGTGGTTAATGTAATAAGAGACTAGTTGAGAAGGTTTACAAATAGGGTGGGCGTAACAACTAACAAACTCAGCAATCTTTGTTTTTCCGCTTTAGGATTTGGCTTGGTCTGCTTTAGACTCTTTGCCACATCATATAAAAATATGCTGAAATTTGCTTGGGCTGATGACGGGCGACACCGAGTCATTTACCCTTTATGTTTGGTTTTGTTTGGTGTCTTGATATATAAGTTAGCACCTAGTTAGTAGTAAACAAGCGTTTGTTTACTAAAGTTGATATTTTGTAGATTTTTGCAATAAAGGCTTAAAGCTTTGATCCCCAACTATCTTTTGTTGATAATTGGGGAGATGTGGTTTGATTACCGAGAGAGGGGGGTAGAAGAACTGTGGACTATTGACTATTGACTATGAACTATTGACTAATAAAATTACCAATTCCACATGACAGAACTATCATCAAGATGGTCGGTGACAATACGACCGATCGCATCAATTTCGCTCAGTTCCTCGGTAGATAATTGGATATTGCCAGCTTGGGCGTTGTCTTTGGCTTGTTCAGGATAGCGTGCGCCGGCGATGGCATTTGTTTGGGGTTGGGAAATTAACCAAGCTAATGCTAACTGTGCCAAAGTTGCATGATGGCGTTCAGCGATGGGACGCAGTTTATCTAACGCTTGTTGGGCGCGTTCAAAGTTTTCTCCTTGAAATAGTTTATTTTTCGCACGGTTATCTGCTGGATCAAATTTTTGTCCACGAGTAAACTTACCTGTAAGCAATCCTTGGGCTAGGGGTGAATAAGCCACAATGGAGATATTATTTTCTACACAGTATGGCGCTATTTCCTTTTCTACTTGTCGCCAAAATAATGAGTAAGGAGGTTGTAAGCTATCAATCCTACCGTACTGTGAAGCCTCGGCTAATTGGGTGCGGGAGAAGTTGGAAACACCAATGGCGCGAATCTTACCTTGTTCTTTCAAGTGGTTAAGAGCGCTCATGGTTTCCTCTATGGGAACGATTTCACTATTGAACGCACCAGAGGGCCAATGAATTTGATATAAGTCGATATAATCAGTCTTGAGATTTTTGAGGGAGCGATCGCAAGCCGCAATCACTTGGTCATACTTGAGATGGTTAGCGAAAACTTTAGTTGCATATTCTACTTGGTCACGCACATCAGATAAAGCTTCGGCTATAATCCTTTCCGAATGTCCATCACCGTAGACTTCGGCTGTGTCAATTGTAGTGATTCCTGACTCATAAGCCGCACGGATAGTTTTAATTGAGTCCGCGTCTTCAATTCCTACCCACATTTTCTTCCCTGCTTGCCAAGTTCCCATGAGAATGGGTGAGATTTTGACATCAGATGTGCCTAGTGTTCGCTTTTGCATAAACGTTCTTTAATTCACTTCCCTGGATAGTTTTATACTTTAACGGTCTTAGCTTCAAATTAAATCAGAGTTCCAGTAGATGCCGATGCTGACACAATTTACTCAAACAGTGCATACTCTCAAAGAATGGGCTGTAGCCATCAACGCCTTAGAAAGTGGCAAAACAATTATGCTGCTACGTAAAGGCGGTATCAAAGAAAAAAACGGACGCTTCCAAGTAGCTCACGAACAAGTTCTGCTTTATCCCACCTATGAACATCAACAGCCATCTTTACTCAAGGCTGAATATGCAAATCTTGTACAGCCAGTACCATCTGGTTGGCATCCCGAAACAGTGCGTATTGGCAGTTGGGCGCAGATTACCGACATTCTACCCCTCAGTGATGAAGCAATTATCAAAGCCTTATTACCTTTTCACATTTGGAACGAGAATTTTATTAGCGATCGCTTAAACTGGAAACCACAACAACCAATATTCATTCTCCTCCTACGGACTTATAAACTATCCCAAGCCCAAGAAATTACGTATCTTCCAGAATATGGCGGTTGCAAATCCTGGATAGATATCACTGCACCCATCCAACTACTAGACTCCCAACCAGTTCTATCTGACTCTAACTATAGGCAGATGGTAGAGGAGGTTAAGGAAGTCATTAGTCAGTTGACAGTTGACAGTTGACAGTTATTAGTGGTTGTTTCTCCTTCTCTCACGTCTCCCCCTACTCCCTTATCTCCCTCTACCTCTACCGTCAAAACTCTTTTTTTGAAACAAAACTTAAATTATTTCCTAAAAAGTAGTTCTTGATACATATACTTATGAAGACCGCATATACCATTAAAAAAATCTTAATCTCAGGTGAAAGTCAGGTATAAAAGCCTTATCTGGCTTATAACCTTGATAAGTAATCTAAATATCCACTGTTTATTTAAGTAATTGTGCGGTTATAAATTGTGCATTAGTTGACATAACCTAAGAGGACAAAAATTATCCCACAAGGGTGATGCAACTATTGACAAAAGTCTGCCAATATGCAACATATGCCTTAAGCAAAGGAGTTTGCCATGTATCGACAAATGTGCTGGATATCTAAAAGTAGCGGTGATGGTGACAAAATTTTATATTTGCAAACTGCACCTAGCCAGCCGTGGCGACCATATACTCATTTTCCACAATTTTCAGTACCAGATTATCAGATTCCAGGTGGCTCCAAAGGTTGGGCAACCTATCAGAAGTTACTGAAAGCTGGTTGGACACTAGTTCCCAGCGCCCGCGCCAACGAATTTGGCAGCAGCGTTTATGCAGAATCAATGGTTAATGGTCAGTAATTATTCAGTTAACAGTTATCAGTTAACAGCGCTGCACTAAGCTTGTAGAAGTCTTATCAGTCATTTTGCTATGGGAATACCTTCGCCGCGTGGGTCAGCAGCGCCTTCTAAGTCGCCTGTTTTAGTGACGACGATCGCGTTAATATTGCCCCAAGGAATAATTTCTTTGACGTTATGTCCGCGTCGGCGTAAGTCTTGCAGGGTAAGTGCATCTAAACCCCAACTTTCTACTCGCAATTGATCGGGTAGCCACTGGTGATGTATGCGTGGGACAGATACAGCTGCACCAGCATCCATATTATATTCCAAAACATTGAGTATAACTTGCAAAACTTGAGTGATGATGGTGCTACCACCGGGCGCACCTACTACCATCCGCAGGCGTTCGTTCTCGGTGATGATGGTCGGTGTCATGCTGGATAGGGGAGTTTTCCGGGGTGCGATCGCATTGGCTTCGTTCCCTACTAGTCCGAATACATTAGGAACCCCTGGCGCAGCAGCAAAATCATCCATCTCATCGTTGAGCAAAATACCAGTTCCCGATGCAACGACCCCAGAACCAAACCCATAGTTAACGGTAAATGTGAGGCTGACTGCATTACGTTCATCATCAACGACATTGATGTGGCTAGTTTCGGGAGATTCATAGCCTGCATATATCCTTTGGGGAATCTCTGCTTGTCCAAACTTCTGTAAAATCTCTGGCGGGATGGGTTTGACTTGCGTTGAGGGTGTGGCTCTATCTGGATTGATTTCAGCGCGGCGCTTTTTGCCGTAGGCTGGACTAATCAGTGCTTGTAGGGGAATTTTGACAAAATCAGGGTCGCCTAAATATTGTGAGCGATCGCTGTAAGCAATTTTCATCGCTTCTGTTAATAAATGCAAAGCATTTGGGTGATGCCAACCCCAAGATTTTAAATCTGTGTCACCAATAATATTTAACATCTGTATGAGTAATACCCCACCTGATGATGGCGGTGGCATTGAGCAGATTTTAGCTTGACGAAAATTGCCACAGACAGGATTTCGCCAGATGGGTTTATAGCCTTTGAGGTCGGCTAGAGTAATTAGACCGCCATTTTTTGCCATGTCTGCGGCGATCGCATTAGCAATACTACCAGTGTAAAAGCTTTGGGGATTTTTGGCGATCGTTTCTAATGTGCGTGCTAAATCACGCTGTACCAATCTTTCCCCTGGTTGATAAAATTCGCCGTTACGAGTGAAGATTTCTCTAGCGGCTGGGTTGTTGAGAATTATTTGTTTACGAGTTTCATATACGGAAATAGAACGCCAAGTTGGTCTTTGACCGAGAATGAAACCATCTTTAGCAAGTGCGATCGCAGGTTTTACTACCTCGCTCCAAGGGAGCTTACCATAACGACGATGCACTTCATACATCCCAGCGATCGTTCCTGGTGTAGCCACCGCCAAATAACCGTTAACACTTGCATTCGGACGCACCTTACCTTGTGCATCCAAGTACATATTTCTCGTAGCCTTGAGGGGTGCGCGTTCCCGAAAGTCCAACGCCCTAATTTCTCCCGTTTTCTGGGAACGCATCAGTAAAAATCCCCCACCACCAATTCCGGCGGAAAACGGCTCAACTACAGAAATAGCAAAGGTTGTGGCTACTGCTGCATCAACTGCATTTCCACCCTTACGTAACATTTCCACCCCCGCCTGACTTGCCAAAGGATGGGCAGATACTACCATTCCACTCTTACTGCGTAGAGGTAAGGTAATAGTGGCAGAAACTATTTCACCGTAACAGAGAACCCCAAGGGAAAAGACGGTAAATACAACCTGCTTGGCTTTGGTAAGGGTAAGCATTTTATACTACTGCATACGATACTTTTAGCCTACAACCAATGGCTCCTACTGTTGACATTTCAGGAGAATGGCTTGATCATAAATTGTAAGGATAATTGCCGTACAAAAAAAATTAAAGCCTAATCATGGCTAATACAATGGATGGAAGCCGTAAGCAAAATTCAGCACGTTCTAAAGCTGAACGCTTAGAAGCACGTATAACCAAAGAGCAGAAAGAATTATTTCAGCGTGCTGCTGATATTCAGGGTCGAACACTCACAGATTTTGTTATCAGTAGTGTTCAGAAAATTGCAATTCAGGTTATTCAAGAAAATGAAATGATGATTTTAAGCAGACAAGACCAAGAAGTTTTTGTAGAAGCATTGCTTAATCCACCTGCACCTAATGCAAAATTGCGGGCTGCTGCTCAACGTTACAAACAAAATATGGGTGTGTAAGTGGCATTCTCTGATGCTTTTGAGAATTACTTCATAGAGCCGCTAGGAGAACATGACCGGGCGGTTTTTTGTTGTGGTATAGAAAAACTAGACCGTTATTTAAAACAACAAGCAAGACAAGATGCTCGTAAGCGTGTAGCTGCTCCCTTTGTATTAATTGAAAGAAGTTCAGGTTTAATCGTTGGTTACTATACACTGTCAGCAACAAGTATTAAATTTGACGAATTACCAAAAGAAATAAGTAAAAAATTACCAAAATACCCTATAGTACCCGCAACTCTTCTTGGTAGATTAGCAGTCGATCAAAACCATCGCCGAAAAGGTTTGGGAGAAATGCTATTACTGGATGCGCTTTATCGCAGTTTGCAAAGTGAAATTGCTACAATTGCTGTCATAGTCGAAGCTAAAGATCATAATGCTAGTTCTTTTTATGAGCATTATGGTTTTATTAAGTTTCCCAACTATTCACATCGGTTGTTTCTGATGATGGAGACGATCGCACAAATGTTTGCATAATTCTCAATGTTGTGGTTCCTGTGGTGATTGGGAACTTTTTTATACGAACTATCTTAGGCAATATTTCTTTTTTTAGATTACAGTAGCCAAATACACTGATATTAGCTATATTCCCGTAAGTGATACTATAGATAATATCTTTATGGGAATTTTTGGGAAAGGTATAAAAGTTTTTACAGGTCTTTTATCTACACTCACCGTTACACAGCTTTTAGCTATCAACACCCCAGTAAAAGCAGCCGAGACAATTGTAGTGCGGTTTGGGTTGTTTGCTGAATCGATTCCGGTGGCGGATTTACGAAAAGCGGCGGAGACTGGTGAATTTCCAAAAAGTTTAGACCTATTTACCAGCAGATTATCTCAACAACAACGCGGTAGGCTCATCAGAACGTTAAGGACAAGAGTACCTTTAAATGTAGTTACCATCAGTAGGTTACTGAATACGCAAATTGGCACAACTATTCTCAATGACCTTTCTACTGCGGTGACGCGCAAAGACCAAGCAGGTGCAACAGCTTTAAGAGCTAGTTTCGTTTTGGGTGCTAATGCACCAGGGGGACTTTCTGTTGTCAGCATTCTTGAGGCTTACCCCAGTAAAACGCTAGAAATTAACCTACCCCAAGCTTTACAAGTAGCGGGGAGTTTAAATAGTAGTTTCTGGCGTACACAACAGTATTTGGTGTCAATTAATAGCCTACTTGATCCCAGAAAACCGCAGATTGCTTTACCTTTTGACCCTAGCGAACCAGGGAATGCTCAAGTACAGGTACTCAACTTGAATTTGAATGATCAAAAACGCGATCGTCAAATTCCGGTTGACATTTACTGGTCAACAGCTGCAACTCAGGAAAAACCTATCATCATCTATACTCATGGGATGGGGTCAGTCCGCACAGATTTACGTTATCTAGCCCAACATTTAGCCTCTCACGGTTATATATTTGTAGCTCTAGAACATCCTGGTAGTAATCAGATACATACAGATTTGGCTCTTCAAGGTAAAACTCGGTTTTTACAACCCCAAGAGTTTTTAGACCGGCCTAAAGATGTCAGTTTTGTTTTGGATGAATTAGAAAAGCTCAACCAAACAAAGGGTAATCCTCTGCAAGGAAAACTGGCAACGAATAACACAATGGTTATAGGTTATTCTTTTGGTGGTGGTACGGCGTTATCACTGGCTGGAGCAGAGTTACAAATCACAGGAATAAAAGAACACTGTCAGAAAAAATTGGCAATTTTGAGCTTGGGAGAAACTCTGCAATGTGTTGCTCAAGAATTACCAGAAAAAAGCTATCAATTGCGGGATAACAGAATTAAACAGGTAATGGCTTTTAATCCCACAACTTCAATCATGTTTGGCGAAACTGGTTTAACCAAAGTGCAAATCCCGACGTTAATTGTTGCTAGTTCCGCAGATAAAACTACCCCAGCCTTAACAGAGCAAATTGTTGCATTTAGTAAAATCTCCTCACCGAAATGGTTAGTAGGAATAATTGGTGGTACACATTTGAGTGTCAAAGACCCCAGCACCACATTAGATCAAGTGAACCAACCCAATACACCTTTAACTGGTGGCGAAGTTGTTGGTGAACAAGCCACAGATGTACGTAGATTCATAAAAGCGATCGCCCTAGCAATGGCCGCACAACTCACACCAGAAGCCCAAAAATACGCCATCTTTCTCACCCCAGATTACGCTCAATTAGCCTCAACTAAAACCTTCCCCTTCCGCATAGTTACAGAAATTCCTCCTGGAACTGTTCCTATAGGTAAGCAATAAACTTTGGAGGAGGGAGATGTAGCTTGCTTCCCGTAGCTACGGATGGAACACAAGAGAGAATAACTGTGGACTATGGACTAATGATTAATGACTAATTCATGTTAAGATACATCTCAATTATGAATGCTGTGTTGGATTAGGTGGATTTTAACAAACATGGAAGCAGCTCTTTTACTCGCAAAATTGCCTGAAGCTTACCAAATTTTTGACCCTTTGGTAGACGTTCTCCCTGTAATTCCCGTTTTCTTTTTATTGCTTGCTTTCGTATGGCAAGCTGCTGTTGGATTTAGATAAGTTAAGCTTTAACCAATTAGTAGGACAGGTGATTTACCTGTCCTATTTTTTGTAATTATTCTATGTTGATAATTCTTAATTTTTTGTAATAAATTGGATAAATTCAGTAATAATATGTGTATTGCGTGGGTAGCTTGCAGTCAACGAGGAATTAGGCAGTTATGGGTAACATCAAATTTGTGAAAGAAAATAAAGAAGTTATCGCGGCAGATGGTGCTAATCTGCGCCTGAAAGCAATAGAAAATGGCGTTGACATCTATAAATTTTTTGGCAAACTGACCAATTGTGGCGGCGGTGGTCAGTGTGGGACTTGTGTTGTGGAAATAGTCGAAGGAATTGAAAATCTTTCTACACCAACAAATGTAGAAAATCGTATGTTGAAGAAGAAGCCGGCAAATTACCGCTTGGCTTGTCAAACCCTGGTAAATGGCCCCGTCAGCGTAGTTACTAAACCCTAAATTGTTAGTGGCTAAAGAAGTAAAAAAAAAGAGCTAATACTGGCATCGTTGATGCTATTCTAAAGTTGTTGACTGGAAATTAGAGAGGGGCTTCCTTGCCATGCAAGTTAATGACTTGGGGTTTGTTGCGAGCATTCTGTTCGTGCTAGTACCCGCCGTGTTTTTAATCATTCTATATATCCAAACAGCCAGCCGCGAAGGTAAAAAAGATTAATTGATTGCTTTTTGTAGAAAACAAAGAAACCCCTATACCTAATGGTTGAGGGGTTTTTATTGATCAACCGCTTTGATAAATTTACCCACTTGTCCGCGCTAATAATACCGGACAGGTAGCGTTGATGCGAACATAGTCTGATAAGGAAGCGCCGATGAGTCTGTCGATATCGACAAAATTCTTAGCTACTGATGGACGGCGATCTGGAGAACCGAGTAGCAATAAATCTATGTTCAATTCATCGGCCAAGCGACAGATTTCTTCGCCTGGTTTACCGCTACTGCTGTAACAGCGAGTTTGCACACCGTATTTTTGTGCTTCCGCCACGCCTGCTGCTAACACAGGATTTTTGTCAGGGCTGATTTCTGCTACTTCAGAGTTTTTACCACGTAAATCTGTAGTAACATTGGTCAAAATTAATTGACTACCTGGAATACCCCGCAGTAAGAACAAGGCCAATTTTAAACAATGTTTGGCTGCGTCGGAATTATCCATCGCTACCATAACACGCTTAATTTTTTTGACATAAATGTCATCTTTCACCAGCAACATGGGACGTGATGACAATTGGAAGACATACTGACTAACTGAGTTCGATAAAATCGATTGCAGGCGCTTGAGTCCCCGTGAACCCATGATAATTAAGTCAGCGTCAATTTCATCTGCTACTTGACAAACTACATCTTTAGGATCGCCTTGACGCAAAATTGAAGATACTTGGCTAGGATCTAAGTTCAAAGTTTGAATTGCATTTGCCAGAATTTTGCCACCATCCTCCCATTTGTCTGTCATTGCAGATGAGGTAGTTTGAGGAGTAACTACGTGCAGAACTGTGACTTTGGCTGCTTGAATTGATGGGACTTCTTTCAATGTTTTCAACATTTCTTCTGCGTGTCCCAATCCAGAAACCGCTAGCAAAATCTTTTCTATCATTGTTGCTTCTTGTTCTTAAGGTTGATTGATTTTTAACTTTTGTTTTAGGTTCGGATGAAATTTTCATCACTTAGCTCAACAACCTAGTAATTAAGCTAGCACAATTCAAATTTTTAGCTATTAGTAATTAACACTTAAAAATATAAATCTTTTTAATATGTTAATGTTTGTTTCGCTTTGATTGTGCTTAATAACTTAACTCTTTGACTAAGTTTCCATCATTAAGCTTACTCTTAATATTGCCTGATTTAATTCACAATTGATGAGATTATTTATTATTTTTAATGTATGTTCAATATTTTTAATTAGAGAACTGTAAATTATTGCAACAATAATGATTGGCTGATTTTGCCTAATGATGAAGACTTTAATGTATTCTCAAAAAAATATCTATATCATTAGATTTCTTTTATATTTAAAATTATTAGAAAAAATTATTATTTTAATAAGTAGTTTTTAATAGCTGTTTCTTACTTGGTCAAGAATATGAGCGAGTTTTACAAATTTTTATATAGTTAAATGAGATAAATATATAAATTTATGTAAATCAGTTGGGCTAGTTTGTTAACCAATCTGAACAGTTTTGAGAAGTTAGGCGATCGCCATATCATGTAGGGTGAATGTGGAGGCGATCGCCAAAACTTACATAGTATTTATTATTACTTATCTAATTTTTAGGGTTTTGTCGAGTCTTTCTCCCAAACAAACCAGATAAGCTGAGTCCGGTTGCTAGTAAGCCAATCAATCCTATTCCATTCAAAATAGGATAGATACCTTCAAGATGAAAAATTTCTCCTGTGTGGATACTCAAAAGGAAACTAGCGCTAACACCTATACTGAGAGACCATTCGCGAACAAACGTTGCTAACATTCCCGTCAGTACTGTTAGCATCAGTGGTATAGAAATTATGATGCCCAAGATGCGGTGATATTTACGAAATGAACGTTTCATAGAATTTTTCTTTAGAAAATTTAACTTGATTTACAGATGAAATGGTTTTAGATAGATATCACCTAGAATTTCTATCCATTGTATATTGAGGAACCTGTAATGGAACGGTTTAAACAAATACTGATAATTGCGGGAATTAGCTTAATGGTTTTGGGAGGATGTAACCAAGCTGAACAACCTACAGCGCAAACATCACCTACAGCAAATTCTGCATCTACAAGTACAAGTAATTCCAATGCTAAAACAGACTTTTCTGGTTTAGAAGGTGTAGTAAACAACACACAGACAGCAGTAAAGGCAAATAATTTTACTAAAGCTAAAGATGAGTTTGGCAAATTTGAAGGATATTGGTCAAAGGTAGAAGATGGTGTAAAAGCTAAATCTCCTGATACTTACAAAAAAATTGAAGATTCAGCCGATGAAATTAATGGCGGACTCAAAGCCTCTAAACCAGATAAAGCCAAGGTTCTAGCATCATTACAATCACTGAACAAGGATATTCTCAGTGTAGCCAAACCTTAAGTACGTAAAATTGGGCGTGAGTAATAAAAATAATCTTGAATTTACTCATGCTTGAGAATTATTAAATATTTATCTTTTAGCCTTTTTCTATTTAGAGCATCGTTTACTTGTAGTAGTTTGGGATTTTGGATTAAAAACCTTGATCTCTATCTATTGCAGCCGTTTGAATTAAAATAATTTATCCCAATTTGGGATCATACCAATTCAAAATTAAGCAAGCCTGATTTCATAAGGATAATCACTTAATTCAGGTGTGTGAATTGGACAAAGATTTATAGATTTGTAAATAAAATTGATTGACAATATTTTTCATGTCAATATGCAGTTACAGCTAGCGATCGCTACAACATCATCGATATTTGGGGATTTATCGCTGCATCTACTTGTTTTTCACTTAGTTACAAAAGAAATATCACCCATAACGTCATATTTCTTCATTATTCATTTGCGTAAATCCTGAATCAGCTTTTGATTTACTTTTTAGAAAGCATAGCTGTGGTGATTACTGAAGCTAAAGCAAACTGTAAGTATCATCAAGCGTTCACTATATTCATTCAGGAAGTACAAATATGAAACTTTCTTACCGTGGTCAAAGCTATGAATATGACCCAAATCAGCTAAACAATCAACTAATTTCTTATCCTCAACAATCTCATGAGTTAAAGTATCGTGGAGTCGCCTATAATACTAACTCTCGTGGGAAAGTAGAACAGATTTGTTTACTATCAGCAGCCCACAAATTAATTTATCGAGGAATTGCTTACATTATCAATAGCACTGCACAACAACAAGATAACTCAGTAGCAGTAATAGTAAATCATTAATAGATTAGTGTGATTTCCCTCTAAACAGCTAGAGCTATCACGCAAAGGAACACAGACAAAACTCTCTGCATTCCTTCGCGTTACTTTGTGTTTAACAATCTCAAGCTACATTGGGCAACAAACCATTATGCTTGAGCAGAGAAACAGTACTCGGTTCCCGTCCTCTAAACGCCTCAAACACCTCCATAGGATGTTTGCTACCACCGAGAGCTAACACAGTATCTCGATAACGCTTACCTGTAGCTTTAACAGCTTCCTCGTCCTCCAAGCCAGCATCTTCAAAAGCAGCAAAAGCATCTGCACTTAATACCTCAGCCCACTTGTAGCTGTAGTATCCCGCAGCATAACCGCCTGCAAAGATGTGTCCAAATGCACAGAGGAATGAATCTTCCGGTAGCGGAGGTAAAACTGTCGTATTCTTGGCTACACGATGACGCACATCTGCGGCAGTTTCCTTACCACCAGGGTGATAACGGGAGTGTAATTCTATATCTACACTACTAAAGTGGAGTTGCCGCAAGATACCAGTCCCACTCATATAGTTACGGGCTGCTAGCAGCTTTTGGTAATAATGCTCTGGGAGAGGTTCGCCAGTTTCGTAATGTTTCGCCAAGCTAAACAATGTCTTACGTTCATAACACCAGTTTTCCATAAACTGGCTTGGTAGTTCGACTGCATCCCACTCTACATTATTAATGCCTGCTGCCCCTGTGTAGTTAACCTTGGTGAGCATATGATGTAACCCATGACCAAATTCATGGAATAGGGTTTCGACTTCATAGAAGGTCATTAAGCTGGGTTTACCGTCTACTGGGGGAGTTTGATTACACACCAGATAGGCCACGGGTAAACGCACAGTAGTTATACCATTCTCTGTGATTTTGCCACGGTTGATGCAGATATCCATCCATGCACCGCCACGCTTCTCACTAGGACGGCTGTAAGGATCGAGGTAGAAGTAGGCAATAGGACTACCGCTTTCATCGGCAATTTGGAAATAACGCACATCTTTGTGCCAAACTGGGGCTTGACCGTCGGCGGGGGTAACGGTGATACCAAATAACCTATTTACCAGCCCAAATAAACCGTCTAGAACTTGGGGTAGGGGGAAGTAAGGACGCAGTTCTTCGGCGGTGAAGGCAAACTTTTCTTCTCGTTGGCGTTCTGCCCAAAATGGAATATCCCAGTGGCGTAAATCTGAGGCTTCTGGCGCACCTTTGGCGGCTGCAAACTCTTTGAGTGCTGCTAAGTCTTTGACGGCTGCGTTGTAACTAGCAGCGCGTAACTCTTCTAAGAGGGCTTCTACAGCTTCCACATTAGGAGCCATTTTACTCGCAAGACTCAACTCGGCGTAATTGGCGAAACCGAGTAAGTTGGCTAGTTCTTGGCGTAATTCTAAAATCCGTTCTATGAGTGGGTTGTTATCTAACTCACCAGATGAGGCACGGGTAATATAAGCTTTGTATAACTTCTCCCGTAAATCCCGTCTAGTGCTGTGCTGCATGAAGGGGTTGTAACTGGGGAAGTCTAAGGTAATGCGCCAAGGGCCATTTTCTGATGTGGCGTGTTCTTCTCCAGCTGCGCGGGCTGTTTGTGCGGCTAAACTAACTAAACTTTGGGGTAAGCCGTTGATTTCTGCTTGAGTTGTAAGGGTAAGGCTAAAGGCAGTGGTAGCATCAAGGACATGGTTAGAGAACTTGGTAGAAAGTTCTGCTAATTCCATTTGAATGGTGTTGAAACGTTCTCTTGCTTCACCTTGTAAGCCTACACCGGATAGTTCCGCATCCCGAATAGCTGCTTCCACTATACGCTTTTGGGCTGAGTCTAAAGTATCCCAACTATCGCTGGCGCGGAGTTCTTTAAAAGCGTTGTAAATGGGTTGGCTTTGTCCCAACTGGTTAACAAACTGTACAACTCCCGGTTGTACTGCTTCATAGGCTGTACGCAGTTCTGGGCTATTTTTTACACCCATTAAATGGTTCACTACGCTCCAACTCCAAGTCAGCCGTTCGCTTAACTTTTCTAATGGTTCAACTAAGCCATCCCAAGTAGGCTTGACATTAGCTTCTAAGGTGGTGAGTTCTTGTTCTAGTTCCGCCAATAATGCTTGAAAGGCTGGTTCTACTTGTTCTGGTCGAATTTCAGTAAATGGAGGTAAACCAGAACCTTTAAGTAAGGGATTATGAGTAATGGTAGGATTCGCACTCATGGTTAAATGTGAGTCGCAGATGATGGGTAAGTGTATTCTTCTAATGTAGCGATCGCAGCCCCATTTCGGCGTGCCATAATGCCAAAATCGCCAATCTTGTAAAGTTACTGTAAGATATTGCGCTTAAACGTGTACAATCTCGATGTAGCTTAAATCAGTAATCATCCAAATCCTATGAAGTTAATCCAAAAGCTTGCCATTGCAGTAGGAACTACAATGACTTTGGCTAATGCGTCATCATCTGTGATGGCTGCTGATTTTCGGACTACTTTGACATTTTCCGATTTCCGTTTCACTGATATCACTAAAATAGTGGTTGATTGGTCAAGCGATCAAACTAGCAATCCATTCATCACCGAGAATGATTTAGATAATTGGTCATATCAACTTTTTGAAGGAGAGTCTTTAATATATTCAGAAGATGTCATCAAAAATGGAGAAGTACAAACCATTGGTGGAGTACAACGTTCCATCTCTGATATTTCTTTCCGGTATTATGATGGGGCTATTGTTCAGTTTAAAAACGACATAGGCGAATTTGGTATACCATTGCAGTCTCAGCCACAGGTAACTCAAGGTATTACATACAATGTGGAATTAACACCTCGGTTTCTTATCCAAACTGGTCAACCGCTTCCTAGCCCTTTACCTGGTAATATTAGAGTTCAACAATATAATTCGGGAATATTGGTACCAAGAACCTCCCCATCATTATGTAATAATTTTCCTGGTAGTTTTAATTCCTGTATTGGTATAGATGAGCCAACCTTAATCAACCAGCAGACAGAGGTTATACAATCAGCCCAATCAGTTCCCGAACCCTCATTCATACTTAGTATGGGAACAATAGCGGCATTAGGCTTTGGTGTTCATTTCCCATTTAAGCTATCACAAGTGAAAACAAAGCTAAAGAATCAAGAAAGTTAAGCAGCTATTTTGCAAAATTCTCATTACAACTTTGCAACCTTAGTTATAGGACTAGCTGATAAATAATTTATTAGTATTGTGTAAACTCTGGGAAACTACCTATACCAAGATTTTTACACCTCTGTATTAATTACGAATATTATGCGCGCCATGATTTTAGACGCACCGCGTCAACCCTTACGCCTTGCAGAGTTACCAGTACCAAAACCGAACTCAGAGCAAGTATTGATTCGCGTTCATGCTTGCGCTGTGTGCCGCACAGATTTACATATAGTTGATGGAGAATTGACACACCCAAAACTTCCTCTGATATTGGGACATCAAATTGTAGGGACGATTGAGGAGTTAGGTGAAAAAGTTGATCAATTTCATCTTGGTCAGAGAGTAGGAGTACCTTGGTTGGGTCATACTTGCGCTCATTGCCCTTACTGTCTCTCTGGAAGGGAAAACCTCTGTGATTATGCTGAGTTTACAGGTTATAATCTAGATGGCGGCTACGCAGACTATACAGTAGCCGATCACCGCTTTTGTTTTCCTTTAGACCCCAGTTATCCAGACTTACAAGCTGCACCTTTGTTATGTGGCGGGTTAATTGGCTATCGGGCTTACAATATGACCGGGGATGTTGCAAAACTAGGTTTTTACGGTTTCGGTTCTTCTGCTCATATTTTAATTCAATTAGCACGTTATCAAGGACGCAAAGTATTTGCTTTCACTCGTCCTGGGGATATTGTAGGTCAAGAATTTGCGCGTCAATTAGGTGCAAATTGGGCGGGTGACTCAGATGTATTACCACCAGAACCTTTGGATGCAGCAATTATTTTTGCACCAGTCGGGAAACTTGTCCCTACTGCCTTGCGCGCAGTTGCTAAAGGAGGTGTGGTTGTTTGTGCTGGTATTCACATGAGCGATATTCCTTCCTTTCCCTACAGCATTCTTTGGGAAGAAAGGGTGTTAAGGTCTGTAGCTAATTTAACACGCCAAGACGGGGAAGAGTTTCTGACTATAGCGCCGCAAATCCCTATCCGTACAGAGGTTAATTCTTTCCCCTTAACTCAAGCTAATGAGGCTTTAGATGCGCTACGTAGTGGCAAGATAGAGGGGTCTGCTGTTTTAGTAATGAAGTGAGGGAACTTTATATTGGATTTCCATAGTACTTTCAGGTAGTTATCTGGGAATAAATACATAAAAGTCAAAAATTGCGTTTGTTACCACAGGATTCAGTGTCGTTACAAAACTGAAATTTAGTGATGACCTACGATTGATTGTAGGCGATCGCGCCCTTACGTCAAATACAATTCAACTTACTTAACTAACCGTTTCACTTCAAACCCACGTAAATTTTCTGGTTCTTCATATTCCACCGCCACATCTTGAACCACAGCCGCCGGAGGCCCTACGTGACACCAACGCACTATTTCCTCTACAATTTCTCGCGCCCCTTCAAATACAGCTTCTACACGCCCATCAGGGAGATTTCGTACCCAACCAGTTAACCCCAATTGGCTGGCGGTATCAACTGTGGCGTAGCGATAGCCTACTCCTTGCACTCTCCCCGTAATAAATACATGAGCGCGAATGAGTTGTGACTGTGGTGTAGAATTTGGCATTGATCCATCTATGGTTTACGATTACCAGTCTACATTGTTTGTGAATCAAGAACGGATTTTTTATATTGAAATCTGCTAATTTAAAATTCTTAATTCTGCATTGCTTATGTCTGAACTACCACCACTGAATACAGATACTATCTGGGGTATTCTCAACGATCAAATTGATGACGCTACAGTTATGCAATTAGTCTGGTACTATTTAGGCTACCGCTACGACTCAGCGACAGCTAAATGGTATAATAGCTCAGTAGCACCAGAATGGCGAGATGAGTATCCAGAACCCCCAAATTTTCTCGATAGTCGCCCAGCAACGATGAAATTAACTCGTTCTATTCCTCAACAATACAAACAAATCACAAAAGAGAAGTTAGGTTTTAAAGGTTACAAAATCGGCACTTTTACGCCACGGGAAACTCGGAGAGCTACTGCTGCTAACTGGTTATTAAGTCATTTGCAGCAAAAGATTGACCAGGGTGAATTATAATTTTTTATGTAAAAAAGTTAGGTAAATCTTACCTAGCTTTTTTATTTAATTATTGATTTGTACTATTAAATCTATGTTAGAAACAATTACTTGTTATTCTATTTAAACTTGCGTTTGAATTTTAAAAGTTCCTATTTATTTACTTTTAATTATCTAATTTTTAGCAAAAATCTAATATCTTTATTTATCTATCCAATGACTCTAGACAATATAAAATGGTTAGGGAACCAACTATTTATTAATTTACTGAATAATAAATATACCTTTAATCTCTGTAAGCCTACATCTATTGATAGAGGAAAGGTTAAACTAATTATTTCCTATGACCGATTTGCAAATTGATTAATAATTTAGAGAATGCTTTATATCCGCATTATTATATTTTACATAATTTTATGGCAAAGGCAATTGAATTTAATCTATTTGCACCATATAACAAAGGCGCTGCCTTAATTGGTTCTTTTTCTGATTGGCAAGAAATACCAATGGAAAAAGGTGATGATGGTTATTTTCGGACAACTGTTGAATTAGAAGACGGTACTTATCAATATAAATTTCGTGTACAGACAAAATCATGGTTTTTTGAAGAAGACCAATGGGTTGATGTCACCGACCCTTACGCCACTGATATTGATGAATTAAGCGGTAAAGATAACGGCATCGTCAAAATTAAAGACGGTGAAAGAATTGTCGATACTTATGTTTGGCAACATGATGATAAACCTCTACCAGCAGACCATGAATTAGTTATTTATGAATTACATGTAGGTGATTTTTCTGGTGGGGAAGATGACCCTTATGCACGCGGCAAATATAAGCATGTTATTGAAAAATTAGATTATTTGTGTGATTTGGGTATCAATGCAATTGAGTTATTACCTGTAAAAGAATATCCTGGTGATTATAGTTGGGGTTATAATCCTCGTTATTTCTTTGCGACTGAATCTAGTTATGGTTCTACAGCAGGTTTAAAACAACTGATTGATGAATGCCATCAGCGAGGTATTCGCATCATTATGGACGGGATTTATAATCATTCAGAAGCATCCAGTCCGTTAACACAGATAGACCATGATTTTTGGTATCACCACGAACCTCGTGATCCTGATAATAACTGGGGGCCGGAATTTAATTACGAACACTATGATGAAAATTTAGACACTTACCCAGCACGAAAATTTATTGGTGATGCAGTCAGATTTTGGGTAAAAGAATATCATATAGATGGCATTCGCTATGATGCGGCACGGCAAATAGCCAACTATGATTTCATGCACTGGATTACTCAAGAAGCAAAAAACACGGCTAGTGCAAAACCATTTTATAATATTGCCGAACACATCCCAGAAACTCCTAGCATTACCAATTTAGACGGGCCAATGGATGGCTGCTGGCATGATAGTTTCTACCACACCATTAAAGAACATATCTGCGGTGATAGATTTGATTTAGAAAACCTTAAAGATGTCATTGATCCAAAACGCCAAGGTTTTCTGGGTGCTACTAATGTTGTTAATTATCTCACCAATCATGACCATGACCACATTATGGTCGAGTTGGGTAATCGAGAAATTTTTAACGAGGAAGCTTTTAGAAGGGCTAAACTAGGTGCAGCTATTTTAATGACAGCTGTAGGTGTGCCTTTAGTTTGGATGGGTGAAGAATTTGGCGAATACAAACCCAAACAACAAGACCAAGCTAAAATTGATTGGACTTTGCTAGGTAATGACCTCAATCGTAGTTTGTTTGACTACTACAAAGGATTGATTGGTTTACGCAAGAGTAGTCATGCCTTATATACAGAAAATATAGACTTTATCCACGAAAATGCAGAAGCTAAAGTGTTAGCCTACAGTCGTTGGAATGATGAAGGTTCCCGTGTGGTAGTGGTGGCGAATTTCTCAAAAGACTTCCTCGCTGGCTATCATGTTCCCAACTTTCCTTCAGGTGGTACTTGGCATGAGTGGACTGGTGACTATGACGTAGAAGCTGGCGATGATGGCATCATCACAGATATTGGGCCTTATGAAGCTAAGGTGTTTGTGTGGCAGTAAAGAGAGTAGTGAGTGATGATAGTTTTGGTGGGTGGTACTTACTGGTGTTTGTGTATTACACAACATTCCAATAGTTAATTATCAGGGGAAGAAATCTTCCCCTTTTTATGTTTTGCAACATGATAAAAATATTTACTTGCAAGGGGACTGAGAAATAAAGGATAATCACTATGGACTAATGACTAATAACTAATGTCTGGATTTTTTGATTTTATTAGCATTACTCTTGAGTTTAAGTTGTCCATTTCCTCTACAATATGTATACTCAATACGCTCAAAATATCATTCAGGGAATCTAGAGAAATTTTCCATGCACAATAAATTAACTAACGCAAATATTGAAAATTATCAAGTTCTATTAACTCCTAACGAAGTAAAAGCAAAATTGCCATTAACAGAAGCTGCTGAAAACACTGTTTTGCAGTTCAGAGAGGAAATAGAAAAAATCTTAGATTTTCAAGATAGGCGAAAGTTTATAGTAGTTGGGCCTTGTTCAATTCACGACCCTAACGCAGCGCTGGAATATGCCCATAAGTTGAAAAATTTAGGCGATCGCGTCCAAGATAAGTTACTGTTAATCATGCGGGTCTATTTTGAAAAACCCCGTACTACCGTAGGCTGGAAAGGATTAATCAATGACCCAGACATGGATGATTCTTTTCATGTAGAGAACGGTTTGCTACTTGCTAGAGACTTACTCATCAAGCTGACTCAGTTGGGTCTACCCACCGCTACAGAAGCGTTAGATCCTATCGTACCGCAATACATTGGTGAGTTGATTACATGGGCTGCAATCGGCGCACGTACTACAGAATCTCAAACACACCGGGAAATGGCTAGCGGTCTTTCTATGCCTGTAGGCTTTAAAAATGGCACTGATGGTAATATTCAAGTGGCTTTAAATGCGCTACATTCTGCCAGAATGCCCCACAATTTCTTAGGCATTAACCCTGAAGGACAGGTAAGTATTTTTGAAACTAAAGGTAATGCTTACGGTCATGTAATTTTACGGGGTGGAAATCAACCTAATTTTGATACGGCAAGTGTGAAAGATGTAGAAAACAAATTAAAAGAGGCTAAGTTACCTCCCAGAATTGTGATTGATTGTAGTCATGGCAATACTAATAAGAACTACAAATTACAACCTTCAGTGTTAGAAAATGTGGTGCAACAAATAGTTGATGGCAACACATCAATTGTAGGGATGATGCTGGAATCAAACTTATATGAAGGCAATCAACCAATTAACTGTAAGCGAGAAGAATTAAAATATGGTGTGTCTGTCACTGATCCCTGTATTGGTTGGGAAGAAACAGAACGAATTATTCTAGATGCTTATGAAAGACTGAAGTAATTTAGGATGGGAATAGGGAGTAGGCAATAGGGAGTGGGGAGTAAGAAATTTTGATTTTTAGTTTCCTCATTCAATATTATTTCTGACCAGTATAGGGGTAGGGGTGTACATCTGTACGCCCCTACATTTTTCCTACAAAATTACCCCGACTTCTTTGAGATAAACCCGTGTAAATGGTTCTTCTTCGCCTAAAGTGTAATCTTCTATTAACCCTTTACGACGAATGGAAACGTTATTTTCTTTTTTAATAACGACAGTGGAACCATCAACAAGATCCCGTGCTAACATCATTTCTGTTTCAGTGGGATTTTCTAACACTACTAAATTACTGCCGTAATAAAACATCCCGTCTTCTGCGAGAATATCTTCTGGATATTCTGCTATTAGTAAATCGAGTTTGGGATTACGTAGCAAACTTTGGATGTTGCTATTGTAATCTTCGCGTAATACCTTTTGCGATCGGTTGACAAAAATGGCATCCCGACAAACTGCGCCTATTGTCCATTCTGGATGTTGCAACAGAATGTGGTCAATCGTAGTTTGCAAATCCTGGACAGTTGTTTTATTAAAGGTAATAATCGGGATTCTAGCCTCTAAACCAGAGGCAAAAAATGTTTCTAAAATGTGAGAAGGTACGTCAACACTATCACCTACAGCCGGGTTTAGGTGCATCATTACACCTGGTGCTGCGTTGATTTCGATGATGGCAAAGTTACCCTCTTTCCAAGACTCAGCAAGGCTTTCGGTCATGACATCAATACCCAAGCAAGTTAAGTTGAAGTATTGAGCGATGTCTTGCGCCAGGATGATATTATCATCATGAATTGTGTGGGTAGCATTGATACTCATCCCACCAGCAGAAAGATTAGCTACTTTGCGCAAGCGAATAGTTTCGCCTTTCTTAAGGACTGTTTTTAATGTCAGGTTTTGTTCATCTAAATAGTGTTCCATCGCATCATCGACGATAATTTTACTCATCGGTGAAGTTGGAGTATCCAAACGCGCTGGCTTACGGTTTTCACGCTGAATTAATTCCCAAATGGTTGAGTCGCCATCACCTGTAACTGATGCTGGATGGCGTTCTGTGGCGGCGACAAACCGACCGTTAACACACAACAAACGAAAATCTTTGCCTTTAATGCTTTTTTCGACAATAATTCGTGCTGGTTCATTATCGGGAATGGCAGCTAAGGCTCTATCGTAAGCTTTTTCTAGTTCCTCTACGTCTTGTATATCTGCGGTAACACCAATACCTTTATGACCTACCACTGGTTTTACTGCTACAGGATAGCCAATGTCTCTGGCTACTTGTCTAGCTTCTTTTTCTGAGTAAACAATTTCACCTTGGGGAACGGGAAAACCTAAAGTGTGCAGAAATGCTTTGCAGTCATCTTTACGGGTGGTAAAGTCAGAATCAATGTGGCTGTCGCAGTTAAAGGTTGTGGCTACACCCCGGATATGTTTTTTCCCCCAGCCATATTGCATTAGTCCTTCGTCCCACAGGTAAAAGGCGGGTATACCTTTTTCGTAGGCTGTCCGCAATAAGGCGTAGACTGTAGGGCCACCATAGACAGACTGACGAAATCTATTTTGCAAGGTGACAAGCTGGTCATCCCAGAAAAAGTCATCGTCTTGAGTAATGGCTTCAAACCAGTCCCAGACTAGATAGGTAACTGATTTAATTGTACGTTCGTGCAGTGCTTGAACAGCAATTCTTGAGTATCTGTCGTAGCTTTTTACACTCCAGCGATTGAGGTGTAAACTCATGTCCAATTTGCCCACTTCCGCTACGGTTTGGGCAAATAAATGGGCATATGATTCATAATTTTGCTCACGTAGATGGGGATAGCGATCGCCTACTCTAGTAACATAATCTTCAATAGGCAAAGGCTCTTTATCTGGCACTACAGCAAAATCAAATACTAGCGCCCCCGCATCTAAACTAGGGTTAGGCCCTGCATAATACCGACAGTTGAAGAGATCAAATACATCTGTCTTTCTAGCATTAATGCGGATGAAATCGGTGCTTGTTACCTGAACCATTGATGCTGAACCTCTGGCGAAACACCTCTAAATTTAACGTTTAATTGCAACTAATGAACCTTAACAATCGTAGATTACTTGAGATCATAATTTTGACTGTTAAAATTGACAGACTGCCTGTTTGAATTTAACTTTACTTATAGGCATTTTCAACTATCGGAAGGCATAATTACATCAATATTTAGCTCAGTACATTGTCATTACTCTATAGTTATCAGTCAAAATTTAACATTCAAAAATTAATAGTCAATAAAAATACAACCTTTGAAGGGTGTAATACTTCTCAAAAATTTATATAAAGAAAAGGATGGTTATACGAGACAGTTAAGTTATGAATAGCACCCAAGCTGACATCAGAGATGAAGTTAGACAACTGGCAGAAGAAGCTTTTCACCTGAAACTGATTTCTGGTCACGGAGATGGCCCAGATAAAGAAGAATACCAAATCGTTTACCAAGGTAAACCCAGACATCTGCCCCTAGAACAAGCACGGTTATTCTTAATGAACCAACTCTACAGAAACCGAATTGTCTAAATCATTGGCATTAAATCTGTATTTTCGACAAGTTTTAAAGCATTTTTGATAGAGTTTAGACAAATCAAGTTTTTAGTAATAGGTAATTATTTCTATAAATTACCTATTACAAATAAATTTAAAATATAAAAATTATATTAATTTTTAATAGTTTAAAACTTAGTATCTAAGTTAAGTATTTTTTTCACCCCTCTTATCTACCGTATGGGCGATTTTATACATATGTATGTCATGCTTTATTGATATTACATAAATAATTTTATCTTTAGGAGATATTATGGCTGCGGGTGAAAACAAACGGCAGTTGGTAATTATTGGTGGTGCGGAAGACAAAGAGAATGATTCAATAATATTAAGAGAATTTGTCCGACGCGCTGGTGGTACGAGAGCTAATATTGTCATTATGACGGCAGCCACAGAGCTACCAAGAGAAGTAGGAGAAAACTATATTAGAGTTTTTGAACGCTTGGGTGCGGAAAGCGTGCGAATAATCGATACAGAAACACGTGAAGATGCGTCTTCATCGACTGCATTAGAAGCAGTTGCCAAAGCAACAGGTATATTTTTTACAGGAGGAGATCAAGCCCGAATTACAAGTATTCTCAAAGGAACCGAACTAGACAAAGCAATTCACGAACGCGCGGCTGAAGGTATAGTTATTGGCGGTACTAGTGCTGGCGCAGCAGTCATGCCTGATAAAATGATTGTCGTTGGTGATTCAGAAACCAATCCTCGTTTAGAAATTGTAGAAATGGGGCCTGGTTTGGGTTTTCTTCCTGGCGTAGTCATCGACCAACATTTTTCTGAACGCGGAAGGTTGGGACGCTTAATTACAGCTTTGATTAGAGAACCTGTTGTTTTAGGATTCGGTATTGACGAGAATACGGCTATGGTTGTGACTGATAACCAAATTGAAATAATTGGTCAAGGTTCAGTCACCATTGTAGACGAATCAGAGTCCTCGTATAACAATATGGATGAGATTCTCAAAGATGAAGCCTTAGCAATTTGTGGTGCAAAACTGCACATTTTGCCACATGGCTATAAATTCGACCTCAAAACCCGCAAGCCTATCTTAAATAATGGTGCTGCGGTGGATGCTGTACCTGTAGGTTCTGCAATTAGTAGTTAAACAAAAGGGATAAGGAACAGTGGAAAGTTATCAAGTTGTTTATAACTTATAACTTTTCACAGTCCATACAAAACACAAGAGACGCAGCATTGCTATATCTCTTGTGTTTTGTGTTGGTTAATTTATAAGTGTTGTCAGATAGATTAAGATACACACTAATTTAAGACTTAGGCAACTGTCATAATCAAACTAACTGTAGTGAACTGACAAGGCTAAAATAGTGCATTATCTTTTCTCTTGTGGGATGGGCATCCTGCCCGTCCTGGGCGGGCAGGATGCCCACCCCAGAAGAAGATTTATTACAACATTTAAGGCTAGACACGCCACTACTAATTATTCAGCATCAGAGTTAGCGTTACGTCGCAGCGATGCTAGTTGTACGTCTACAGATTTTAAGTAACCTTTGTCATTGAGAATTTGTGCAGGTAATCTGTTAGCATTAATTGCAGCTTGTACTAACTCTACTGCTGTGATTCTGCCAATTTGGTTATCTAAAATTAGAGAACTTCCACTAGGTATTCCCTGCTCTTTTAAATAACCTTGATAGCCAAGAGAAACAAGATTAAATGGTTGTAGGTAAGCAACGTTAGTGGAATTTTCACGCAAGGTTGTAGAGTTGATAGCTGTAGTTTGTGCGATCGCAACATGAGGTAATGTTGCACTAGCTAGCAATATCACACTAGATAAACCACTTAAAAATACATTTTTCATTTTTCAGTCCCCTAAATAAATAAGCTATGTAAATCCAGCAGTTACTACTCCTGCTATTCCTGCTTATTATTTTGGAAGACTAGAATAAATTCTTAATAAATTTAAGATTAAAAATTTTTTATGTTCGCTTCACGCATAAAAATATATGCTTTTAGCGAACTAATCAATTTTAGTAACTCTCTCAAGTCTAAGATTAACATAGCTAATTAGTTATAAGCTATTGCCAATTACATCTTTTTTTGTTGACGGTTAACTGTTAGCAGTTAACCGTCAACAAACTTCTAATCCACAACTTGACTTCCGTGACTGCGAGGATCATCTTGACTACCAACAGGCGCAACTGACGTTGAGACTTTAGAAACTTTTCCGCTAGCTTGAGCATAGGGTAAAGCGGAACCACTAACTAAGGCTTCTAGATTATTAGCCATAATTGTACGTGGTTGATCGCCGATCGCCTGCGCTAAACTCTCCCCTGCTTTGTTTAAAAATACAAAATGGGGAATACCATCCACCCGATATTTCAACATCTCCGGCAACCACTTGGTATTATCCACATTCAGCATGACAAAATTTACGTTGTCTGCGTACTCTTGTTCCAATACGGCGATATCAGGAGCCATTTTTTGGCAAACAGTACACCAGTCAGCATAAAACTCTACTATTGAAGGCTTACCGTTGCTGATTGCCACTTCCAAAGGTGTGGAAGCTTGATTTAACTTGTCTAGAGAGACAGCAGTTGTTTCCGCCCGTAATCCTAAGAATAAAGCAACGCTAAGTGCGATCGCCACAATTACAATCAAAAAGTTTCTCAACCGCGTTCCCGTCGTCACTTCTGGCTTGATAGGTGAATCTGTAGTCATAATAAATTTATTAAATCTTATTAAGTAATTTCATTTTACAGTTGATAGTTGACTGTTGACTGTTGACTATGGACTAATGACTAATGACCAATAACCAATGACTAATTACGCTACAACAGAGAAAGAAAAGACTCTGCTAAATCTGTGAAAAAACGAGTTACCCTCACCTTCCCTAAACGTGCTATCCAAATGCCAGTAACTTATGTACTGGCGAAAGAGTTTAATGTGGCTGCAAATATTATCCGCGCTCAGGTTGCGCCTAATCAAATTGGCAAGCTGGTGGTCGAATTATCAGGAGATATTGATCAGTTAGATGCTGCTATTGAGTGGATGCGATCGCGCCATATTAATGTATCTCTTACTTTAGGGGAAATTGTTGTTGATGAAGATGTGTGCGTTCATTGTGGTTTGTGTACTGGAGTTTGTCCTACAGAAGCGCTGACTTTACACCCAGACACATTTAAGTTAACTTTTACGCGATCGCGTTGTATTGTCTGTGAGCAGTGTATACCCACCTGCCCTGTACAAGCAATCTCTACTAACCTTTAGCCTAATGCAAACACATCGGCGATGACACTATCATCACCTATTAATCTCTCCTTGGCTGGGGAGTCATAAACGACCAATATCGAAGGTATACCGGATACCTGATCAAATAATGTTATCCCTTCAGCGTGGTCATTGCGATCGCCATAGGCAATTTCTTTGACTATCTTTGGTCTATTGAGAATATTTTCTGGTAGATTGACAGCATTTTCTAATTGGTAAATTTGTACAGGCCCATCTAAATCCATAGTTGGGCCAGATAGAATTGACAAGTCTTTACCCACGAGGCATAAATCACGAATCCCTAAACCATTTAACCAGACAAAATGCTTTTTATACGCTTTCTCTTCTGTGCCAATGTTGCGTAATTTCATCAAACCAGGACTCGAATCTTTTAACTCTATTTCCAAAATAATCGCCCAACCGCGCAATACAGGCCCACGCAAACCTAGAAAAAGTTTATTTTCATAAACAGCCAAACCTTCAACATCAAAGCCATTATCCTTTCCTGGAATTGCAGCCAGCACAAAAAAACCTAAATGCGGGTCATCAGCCAAAGCCGACATTAAAATATTTCCCTGCTTGGTTAACTCTAATTTAGCTGCTGATAACTGCTGACTGGGATTTTTGGGATGACGACAATACTTATATAATTGTCCATCTACTAGAGGAATCCTACCCAAAATGTAGCGATTACCTTCAGAAGCGACTTTAGCTAATCGAGAAATATTTTCCTCATCTGACTTGTTTGACTTGATATTTTTCCGCTTATAACTGTGGGAACCAACAAACCATAAGTAGTTATTAGCATAAGCTAATCCTTCAATATCAATTTCTTCGTCTTCCGGTGCAGGTAAATCAATAAATTCGGCTACTCGAAATTGTCGGTGGTTTGTAAACTTATCACTATCCTCCAAAGATAAACGCTCAATAGTGGTAGTTTCATCTGAACCCAACCATAAATGCTGATCCTGAGTCAGCAATACTGCCGAAATATCTTCTCTGTGTTCTTGAAAATTACTGGTAAATGTCAGCTTAACTTTTGCGATCGCAGGTGAGTCTACCATGTCATTAAATCTCGTGAGTTAAAGTTTTGTTAAATACACAATTTAATCAGCTAATTCCCCACTTAGCTAGAGAATATTACAAAACTCTCTCTCGATATAGTAAATGTACTGCGTATTTTTATATATCTATTAATTTATAAATTTATACAAAATTTATCTAAAGAGACACTTTATTATACTTAATCTCTTGTTAAGACTTTTTTATTCCTAAATGAATCTAATTATACTTACAAAGGATGATTTCCTTAACCAGACATATCAAAAGATAGATATAAAATTTTCATCAAGGCTATCATTTGCTATTATTCAATAACCCGTTTAAAGCAGTAAATAATTATTATCAATGATGGAACTAGCTACAGAACCAAAAGTAGAAACCCTTGGAGACTATGCTTACGAAGCTATTGAAAAACATTTTAAGAAAACCTTAAAGTGGGAAAAATCTGTTAAGAAAGATGAAGATCCAGAAGCATTACATCAAATGCGAGTAGGGATGCGTCGGTTACGTACAGCTATTACTAGATTCGATATAGCATTAAATTTGCCAAAGCCAGTAAGTGATAAAAATATTGGTAAAATTGCTCGTCGTCTTGGTAATCTCCGAGATTTAGACGTATTAAAAGAAACTCTAGAAACAACTTATCAACCAAATCTACCAGAAAAAGAGCAAAAAACTTTACAGAAGGCCTTTGATGCTTTGGCTAAACAAAGAGAAACTGTTTTAGAAAAAACTATAGAAACCTTAAAAGATGACTCTTATAAGTCTTTAAAAAACTCGTTAGAAGAATGGTTAGACAAACCTAGTTATCAACCATTAGCGTCTTTACCTATCAAGCAAGTATTACCAGACTTGTTATTACCAGAAGTAAGCGCTTTCTTGCTGCATCCTGGATTATTAGTGGGAACCCATATTGTTGACATTGAAGTAAAAATTGACACTAATGGTAAAGCCGATAAGATAGAAAAACAATTAACTACTGAAGGTGAAACTATCCATAGTTTACGAAAACAAGCCAAGCGCGTGCGCTACCAAATGGAATTATTTACTGAGTTATATGGTGAGTCTTACGCCGCATACATCACAGACATTAAAAGCATCCAAGACATTTTAGGTAATATTCAAGATAGCGTAGTTATGGGTGAGTGGCTTGTAGAGGTATTTAAGTCACAGCTTAATGAGCAATTACCAACACTTGCTAAGTTAATGGCAGAAAATCGCTATCATTGGTGGCAACAATGGCAACCTTTACAACAGCAATACTTAACAGCCGAAAATAGGCATAACTTTCATGTGACGATATTGCAGCCAGTTTAGTCATTGGTCATTAGTCCATAGTCCATAGTTATCAAGATATTCTCGCCTGTTCCCCTCCCAGGAGGGGTTGCGGGTGAGTTCTTCCTTGTCTACTTCTTCCTTACTGTGAAAATTGCCCCTGCCATAATCAAAGCGATCGCTTCTTGAAGATGTTTTTCTTGAGATTTGGGCTATTCATAAACATCTACCCATGATATTGATAGCTGTATGTTGCAGATGCAATGGTCAAAAGGCTTTTATTTGCACTCCAGGTTCTAAAATCGTACTCAGCGTTCTATAGGCTAATGTGAGTACTTCTATTTAAATTGGAGTAAAGCGACATGACTCAGACAGCATCAACCGTATCTGTAAAGAAACCAACGCAGAAAAAATTGACTGGATTGCCCAAAGATGCTTTAGTTTCTCTCCATGTTGGCGTTAATGCAGTCTGGTTTGGCGTAGCCTTAGCAATGATGTTAATGGCTGTTGCTAATTTAAAAACTACAAATGGTGATGAGTTGTATGCTGTCAATTCGATGGTGAAATTATTAGACGATTTTGTAGTCATCCCAATGGCGATCGCTTCCGTATTGACAGGAACATTGCTGTGTTGGTTAACAGTTTGGGGCTTTTTCAAGTTTTACTGGGTAATTACCAAATGGATTGCTACCACCGTGTTGATTACCTTTGGCACTTTTTGGCTAGGGCCTTGGACAAACTCTATGACTGCGATCGCAGATATGGAACGAGTCAAAGCCTTAACCAATCCCTTGTTCATGTTTGATATTCATGGAGTTATTATTGGTGGTGCAATTCAAGTAATTTGTCTATTTACCATCATTGCCATCTCTATCATTAAACCTTGGGGTAGAAGAGATGTATCAAAAACAGCAAATTAACAATTAATACAGATGAAAAAGTTATTAGTCATTAGTTCATAAACCAATGAATAATTGCTAATATCCAGTTCGGTTAATTACTTATAGTATGGTTTCTTTTTTGGTAATCGGTAATAGCGAATAGGTAATGGGAAAAGCAATTACCAATTACCACCCCCCACAATATGATAAGTATTTAAGCGAACTTGATATAAATTATTCTTCCTCTGGTATGATTTGATTAATGCTGATAACCCAAGGTATTCCTTGATTAACTGGGGAACTAATACTAATTGTCGCTTGGTTAGCAAAACGCTTCAATTTATTAGCTAGGTAAGGCACTACCATCATGATATTTTGGTAACTTTCGATATCATGACAAACCATAATTAACATGAGAACGCCGCCATTAACTTTAAAATACCAATGGCAACTAGACAGCAGAATTCGTACCGTTTGTTTACAAGCTACATAAAATCTTTTCTTTGTTGTTTCTTCTAGCTGACTAAGTAATAGCTCACTAATTAGTATTGTTTTATGGGTAGGTAAATCATCGGGAGAGAGATATGGTTGTTTCATAGAACTTCATCCCTATTTTGTAGAGTTAAATACTGATGTAAAGCGAACAACTAAGAGATGATTGCAGAAGAATCCTCTTGAGTTACTAACTTACATTAGGTGGAAAAATTGCTTATTGTGAAATCCGTTCACTCTCATACAACTGTTTTAAGTTGAGTTTCTCTAGTCTCTCATTTTCAACAGATTTCTTTAGCAATCACTTAATGAAAATAAACATTAGCTAGTTTTCCTTTACATCTTGCTTTTACTAATATTCAACCTAAACCTCAATCTCTCCATCCCCTTGCAGATTGAGTTCTTTCATTTGTCAATAGTATAACTATGCAATAATTACCTACACTTCCTAATAGAAAGTACAACAAATTATCTCAGTTCTCTTAAATACTTATCGTATCTTGGGGGCTGGTAATTGGTAAGTCCATTCCTGTATATGTGTTTCCCGCGTCCAGGGAACTGGTGTAGCTTGCTCCTCCGTAGGAGTAACCGGAAGGGATTAGTTTAAAAAATTACTTATTAGCTATTACCAATTGCTCACCCAAACAATCATATTATAAGTAATTAGCCGGGCTTGATTTTATTGGTATAAAGTTAACTTTTAAAAAGCTTATTTCATTTCTTATTTTTAATAACTCAATAGTTATATAATAAATAAGCGGTCAAATGCCGCTCCAAATGATTAATTTATTGCTATGCCTTTACTGTGCGGATACAGCCGTATATGGGAAGGCTTTTTTCTAGAACGCTACACGAAAATTTTGATATTCAGCTTAGTTTCTTTAGTTACAGGTCATAGCTAATAGGTAATTATCTTTTACTATCACCAATTACCAATTACCTGTTACCAAATTCTAGCCATTTCCATCTTAGCGAGAACAATTATTAACAATTCAGAGGTAGTTTATGCGGATCATGATGATACAACCCAACTATCATTCTGGTGGTGCGGAAATTGCTGGAAATTGGCCGCCGAGTTGGGTTCCTTATGTGGGTGGGGCGTTAAAAACAGCAGGCTTTACCAACATCCGTTTTATTGATGCGATGACGGATGATATTCCCGATGATGTGTTAGCTAAAATGATCGCCCAACATCAGCCAGATGTAGTTTTGGCAACGGCGATTACACCGATGATTTATCAATCCCAAAAAACCCTAAAAATTGTCAAAGAAGTTTGTCCCCAAGCAATCACAATTATGGGCGGGGTTCACCCTACCTATATGTATACAGAAGTTCTCAATGAAGCGCCTTGGGTAGATTATATTATTCGCGGGGAAGGGGAGGAAATTACAGTCAATTTGCTCAAGGCGATCGCCAATGGTACAGATAAGAATGAACGCCATAATATTTTAGGTATAGCCTTTCTCGAATCGGGCAAAGTCATCGCCACACCAGCCCATCCCCCCATTGCTGATTTAGATACCCTTACCCCAGATTGGAGTCTTTTAGACTGGAGTAAATATATATATACTCCTCTCAATGTCCGGGTAGCTGTTCCCAACTACGCCAGAGGATGTCCTTTTAGTTGTCGTTTTTGTTCTCAATGGGCGTTTTGGCGGAAGTATCGTTCTAGCAGTCCCAAACAATTCGTTGATCAGATTGAAATCTTAGTCAAAGAATACAAGGTAGGTTTTTTCATTCTGGCTGACGAAGAACCAACCATTAACAAACCTAAATTTATCGCCCTGTGTAACGAGTTAATCGAAAGAAACTTAGGTGTTTATTGGGGAATTAATACCAGGGTGACAGATATATTACGGGATGAGGAAGAATTAGCCCTTTACCGTAAAGCTGGATTAGTTCACGTTTCCTTGGGTACAGAAGCTGCGGCGCAGTTGAAGTTGAACTTGTTCCGTAAAGAAACAACTATCGAACAGAATAAACGGGCAATTCAACTGTTAAGAGACAATGGTATGGTCGCTGAAGCCCAATTTATTATGGGTTTGGAGAACGAAACCCCAGAGACTATCGAAGAAACTTACAAGATGGCTTTGGACTGGAAAACCGACATGGTGAACTGGAATATGTTTACCCCTTGGCCATTTTCGGAATTATTTCAGGATTTAGGCGATCGCGTCGAAGTCAGAGATTATTCTCAATACAATTTCGTCACCCCCATCATGAAACCAGACGCGATGGAACGAGAAGATGTTCTCAAAGGTGTATTAAGAAACTACGCCCGTTTTTATTTGCGTAAAACCTTTGAGTACTGGTTTGTCAAAGATTCTTTCAAACGTAAGTATCTATTGGGCTGCTTGAAAGCATTTGTCAAAACCACCCTCAACAAACGCTTCTACAACCTCAACCGAGTCAAGTATAAAGGTTTACATACAGAGATTGAACTAGGTTTTGATGAATCGAAGATTCTCACCCGCGAACAAATAGCCCAGCGCAAACAAGAACATCCCGAACTTATGGCAGATGTGAATTTCACAGGCAATATTTCAGCTTGTGGCGCACCCAATGACCTGGAATATCACGAAACACAACAAGAATAGCCCACGAGTAACCCTATAGGGTATTGGTAATTGGTAATTGGTAATCGGTCATTGGTGAGTCCAGTCCTGTAGGCGGGTTTCCTGCCGTAGGGAACTGGTGTTCGCCCTTGGCGTGCCGGAGGCATACCCAAAGGGCCATCGTCAAAACCAATTACCAATTAGCTATTACCCATTACCAAATTTAAGAGGAATACTGCTGTAAAATCGAAGTCAAAGAATTGTGTTTACGCCAATCTAACAAATCAACCAAGGATTCCCTACTTTCCTCAAATGGATTTCTTGGTTCTGCTGACATAACCGCCACTATAGGGTTCTTAATAGCCTGCATAGGAGTCATTGGCGGCCTTGTTGGCTTGCGTGCCGGAATAGGATGAGGCTTGATAACAGGCTGTTGTTTCCTTGCGGCGCGGGATGGTATAGATGGTACTTGATGAGAAATAGCCAGCCACTTTTGGACTTGAGGACGCTGTGTTGGTGGGTTAAGTAAACGGAAAATTACCAAACAACCACTAGCACAACTAAGAGCGATCGCTACCACCATCCACATAGGCAGAGGATCGCTATTCTCAGCATTAGTAATAATAGGCTGCTCAACTACTGCTGGCACTGGTTCTGCTTCTAACTGTTCCACATCACTTACATGGACTAGGCTATATAAGGATAAACTAGCCGTTCCTATAACTGTTGTGAACACCCCAGCCAATAAAAGTAAGGGATGACGTGTCAGCAGATAGATAAAAATTTTGTAGCCATTGATTGCTACGGATTTACTGCTTTTTAGCACTGCTTTAGGTCTTTTTACCTGATTTAGCTCATGCTTTATGCTCTGATTGTTTTCCATGATCACTTTCAGATTAATTCCCCTCTAGTTCATGATTGTACTAAAGGGGCGAGCTAAGAGGTATCCGTAGCCGATTTAACGATTTTAGTAGTCTTTTTGTGCCATCTAGGTTACAAAATTCGCTTTTCTGCCAAATTTGCTGCTTTTTATAGTTGACTAATTACCAATTACCAATGACTAAACACTAGGATTATGTCTTTCTATTGCCAGTTGAACTAACCTATCCACCAATTCTGGAAAGGGGATGCCACTATAGGCCCAGAGTTGGGGATACATACTGGTAGCGGTGAACCCTGGTAGGGTATTGATTTCATTGATCAACACTTCGCCTGTAGCTTCCACGTAGAAAAAGTCTACTCTAGCTAATCCAGCAGCGTCAACAGCAGCGAAGGCTTGCACAGCCATGTCTTGAATTTTACGGCTGATTTCGTCGGGAATGGCAGCAGGAATCAGTAAATCTGCTTTGCCTTGAGTATATTTAGTTTCGTAATCATAAAAATCACTATCAAAGGTAATTTCCCCAACTACTGAAGCTTGGGGTTGGTCGTTACCTAAAACAGCACACTCAACTTCCCTGGCTACAACCCCAGCTTCTACAATAATTCGGCGGTCATAATGAGCAGCATTATCTAAAGCATTTTCTAATTCTTGACGCGATCGCACTTTGGAAATCCCTACAGAAGAACCCAGGTTAGCAGGTTTCACAAAACAGGGATAGCCTAAATCCGCCTCAATTTCATCACATAATTTAGGAAATACACAAGCATTAGACCATACCTGCGCTCTAGTCACAGCCTTATACTTGACTTGAGGAATACCAGCTTGGGCAAAAGCCATCTTCATCGCTATCTTATCCATCCCCAGCGCCGAACCCAAAACCCCAGAACCAACGAAGGGAATTTGCATGAGGGTAAGTAAGCCCTGAATTGTCCCATCTTCACCATTCGGCCCGTGCAGAATGGGAAACCAAACATCCACTTCCGCCACTTGAGAAGGTGAGTGCCAACGTTCCAGGGTTTGTTGCTGCGGATTGGCTACAATATTACTTGCGGTTGATGATGAGGAGTTTGACGATTCCAACAGAGGTACACCCGACTGCAAAACCTTTTGCGGCGCTTCACCTGCTAACCACCGCCCATCCTTTTGAATATAAAAAGGTAAGATTTCGTACTTATTAGCATTTTCCCCAGCACTGAGGGCTGAAGCAATCGCCCGTGCTGAACTTATAGAAACCTCATGTTCTCCAGAACGACCGCCAAACAACAATCCCACCCGCAATTTACTCATATTTAGTACCTCATACACACCCGACGCTGATAGCGTATCACAATTTTTCCGTAGTCAGTGGTTAGTTAACAGTTGACAGTTTACCCTTCGGCTGCGCTCAGGGTAAACCGTCGTCAGTTGGCTATGGACTATTGACTATTGACTGTGGACTATTGACTATAGACTAATGACTACTGACCAATGACTAATGACTGTAACTTTGTCTCAAAAGCAACATACCCGAAACACAAAACTTGGATGGTCTTTACAAGAGCGAGATCCAGAGTTTATTAAATCTGTTATGCCCATATTGGGTTTTTTCTATGATCATTATTTTCGAGTGCAAACCAGTGGTTGGGAAAACATCCCCGCACAGCAGAAAGCCTTAATTGTTGGTTCCCATAATGGTGGACTAGCGGCTCCTGATATGCTGATGATGATGTATGACTGGTTTCGCCGATTTGGAGTAGAACGACCAGTCTATGGTCTGATGCACCCCAGAGTTTGGGAAGTTACCCCACCAATCGCGGGGCTAGTAGCGAAAACCGGAGCGATTATGGCTCATCCTAAAATGGCTTATGCGGCTTTACGCTCTGGAGCTAGTTTATTAGTTTATCCAGGGGGAGCAGAAGACGTTTTTCGTCCCTATAATTTACGTAATAAAATCTATTTTGCTGACAGACAAGGATTTATTAAACTAGCACTGCGGGAAAATGTACCGATTATTCCGGCAATTTCCTCTGGCGCTCACGATACTTTAATTGTGCTAGCGGACATATATAAAATTGTCAGGAAATTACACGATCGCGGAATGCCTTGGTTACTTGGTATCGATCCAGTAGTATTTCCCATTTATCTAGGCTGGCCTTGGGGATTATCAATCGGCCCATTACCCAATATTCCTTTTCCTGTCACCATACACACGCGGATTTGTCCACCGATTGTATTTGAACATTATGGCAGGGAAGCCGCAAGCGATCGCCATTATGTCAATGAATGCTACAACTTGGTTTTAAGCAAGATGCAGTATGAGTTGGACAAGTTAGTAGATGAGTCTAGTCATTAGTCAACAGTCAACAGTCAATAGTCCACAGTTCATTTAACTATGGACTATTGACTATGGACTAATTCGGACTTTGTTCAGGCATCATGCACTTATCAGAGTCACAACCTGCTGGGCCTACTTCCATTAACTCGCCGAAATCATAGCGGCTGACAACGGTGTAGAAATCATCAGTTTTGCGACGTTGGGCAACTTCAGCCACCATTTGCTCATAAGTTTCTTTAGAAATCGGTTCAAATGGTAGGCGAGGGAAAGTTTGATGGTCATCAAATCTAGCGAGAAGTGCAGCACTGATATAGCCTTCATCGTTGTGAATGGCTTCCCAAATTTTTGTACCTAAAGTTTCTACTTCGTGTTCCCGGAGTTCAATGGTTGCAGATGTGTTGTGGGTAACGTAGAACTTCTGTACCTGCATATAAAAATCCATTTGGGCGATCGCACCAAATTTACTGATTTCAATAGTATCAGCACCCGCTAAATCAGCCCAAGATACAGCAACAGGAATTTCTACTAGCCATTCAGTCACTCTAGGATCGAAGGGATCATTAAGCAAGTTACCCTGTTCATCCTTATCTGACTGCGATGGTATGACGTTGTAACCGTAGTCAATACAAGCCAAAGCTACGGGGTCATTTTTACGGAACGTAATCCGACGGATAAACCTTTGAGCTTTGGGGGGATGCCAACCAGGACTAGCACCAGTAAGAAGTGATTTTGTCCCACTAGGCTGGACTGTAGTACAACGATTGGGGCGTTTAATGTTGTGGCGATCGCAATAATCCCACACTACCCGATGCACAATCTCGCGCCAAGAGGTAAGGTATTTTTCTTCCTCGCGCTTAAACGCCAATCCTTGGGTTGTTTCCGGTCTACCTTCCTCCCACCAGCGCAACCACTCCACACCAAAAGCATGGACAAAGAAATCAAACAAGCCAGTAAAAGAAACCCCGACAATTGGGTCTAATTCCCGACTATATTGATAGCGCGGTTCTTGGAATTTATGGTTTAAAAGTGTCGCTACAGATAAAGCCCCAGCCGTGAAAGCCTCCTCTTGTTCTTTGTAATCAAATGGGTCAATTTGATTCAGGTGAACTTCTGATAGATTACAGTGGAAGTCACTACCAATAATTTCTCCACAAGGATTTAAGCCATATCGAGCCAAGCGATGCTCTAACTCATCAGTATCTATATGTGGATAATGTTTTTCTAACCAATTTTTAGCTGTTCCTTGCTTATAAGCCTTCAAGAAATCAACTTTTAAAGCTTGTGTGGGTAGTAAATCAATATTTGCTCTAGCTATAGCTTCTCCAGCCCATTGAATCGCACCTTCGCCACTGTAGTATTGTTTACGTACAGCATCAATAGATTCTTGCAGTGTAGGCTTGCGGTGAAAAACTCTGGTATGATTTGCCATTCGTAAAGAATCACGCTCAGGATCAATACGCCAGTTACCGTTTTCATCTTGCTGCCACAGGTTATCTTTGGCATTTGCCCCCAATTGGTCGTCAGAGGTGAACTGCCTCATGCCCGCGCTTCTTCGTATATTGCCTGCAACAATTGTTACAGCCGCCTCGTCAATTAACAGACAGCACTCTACGGAGTTTAATTGTCTGCCTACAGCTTTATTGAGAATGGCTGCACAGCGTTGATACAATCCCGGTAACTTTACAGGATTAGCAACTCCTCCAAAGCCTTTGAGGGTTTCCCCCGCTTGGCGTACATCGCTCACATCAACAAATACCTGTACTTCATCAGTAAATCTTTCATCGGTGGACAGTTCCAGCAGGGCTTGATAAGATTCTACCCAACCCTCACGGCTATCTCCAACGTAGATAGTAGCTTTGTTACCTTCTATAACGGTTTGTGTAAATTCACGACGTAAATTTTTAGCAGTAGTACCAATTTCTCCTTGAACAATAACATTCAAGCGATTACGGATGGGTGGTAGTTGATTAGTATGTTGTGGTTCGATGACAGCCCCCGTCCCACAGCCCATCATCGCCAGATTCATCATCAACCCAAAGGCTTTCCAGTCTTTGAGGTTGGTGGATGTGCAATTATACGCACCGGAGAAGTTTTTGGATTTGTTAACCCAGTCTGTACCCCCTACCCACAACCAACGACCACTGGGTAAGGCTTTGAGGTTCCGTTGTGACTTCTCTAGAATTGCTACTTCTTCTTCAGTAAGCTTACCTAATTCAATCAAATCCTTGAGGGTGCGATCGCATACCTCATCCCATGTTTCCCTTAACCCCGCTTCTGTACGGCGGCTATAAGTTCTAAAAAATACCGGATTTGCAGCCGGGGCAGATTCAGGAAACCTTGCACTCTGACGTTTTCTCTCAAGCTCACGAACCATAAAACTAGTCTTATTGCTTATTCACAGATTACGACTATAGACCAAGTGGATTGAGGATAAAAGATTGAAAATTTTTCCACTTTGCGCTATGTCGTAACTGTACAAATTGCCACATAAATTTATAGTGTATAATGTCTTTTTCTACCTAAAAAGGTTATATACGTAGTAGCAATTATTAACAGTATTGAAAAAACTCATAAATAAAGAAAAACTGAACAGAGAAAGGATATCCAGCTAAAAAACTTTACGAAAATTTAATAAATATTACTTTTAGTATTAGCAAAAAACCTATTTTGACCAAGATAATTGTATTCAAAATTACAAATTACGAATTATAAAATATGTCCCTTGCTCCTTGGCGAAGTGCGATCGCCCATGCTCTCCATCGTAACCGCAGCTTAGTTTACTCTCGTTACCTACAATTAGCCACAGTCAAAGCCAATGGTCATCCAGCTAATCGGACTGTAGTTTTTAGAGGCTTTTTAGCCGATACTAACCAGCTAAAATTCATTACCGATGCCCGAAGCGATAAAATCGACCAGATACAGCAGCACGCTTGGGCAGAAGCCTGTTGGTACTTCCCAAACACAAGAGAACAATTCCGCATTAGTGGCTGTTTAACCTTGGTAAACAATGAATCTTACCCTCATCTCCAACCAGCCCGAATTGCTACTTGGCAAGAACTCAGTGATGCAGCACGCTTACAGTTTGCTTGGCCTCATCCTGGGAAAGACAAAGAAGATCA
Source organism: Nostoc sp. MS1 (assembly GCF_019976755.1). Lineage (NCBI taxonomy): Bacteria > Bacillati > Cyanobacteriota > Cyanophyceae > Nostocales > Nostocaceae > Nostoc > Nostoc sp. MS1. The sequence goes on along the minus strand of NZ_AP023441.1, from coordinate 1,274,293 downwards.
GGCAGCTTTTAACCCACCGCCACCTGATCCTCAAAAACCCATACCGAATTTTTGCCTACTACTCCTCGAACCCAACCAGGTAGACCATTTGGAATTACGTGGTGAACCACAAAACCGTTACCTCTATCGTCTTGATGACCAAGAATGGTCTATGCAGACTGTTAATCCATAAATGCGGAGTAGGGAGTAGGGAGTGGGAACAAGTAAAGGGGAAGTTGTGAAAGAGAGGTTCGGGAATTTTGAATTTCCTCTAGATCCCTGCACCATCAAGAAATTCTTGTATTGCCTTATCCTTGAGATTGCACCATTGAGAATCATGAGAAATTTTTTCTTCTGAAGCAGTCGCAGCAACTAAAGCAAAAGATTTGGAAACAGACTGGTTATCCTGTAAAGCTTGTATTTGCTGTTCTAATAATTCGATGCGGTCAACTAAAGCACGAATTACTTGCGCTTCGGAGTCGGGTAAATTGTTATGTTCCAAGGGATCGACTCTAGCACCAGAACGATAAACAATTCGCCCTGGAATACCCACAACTGTACAGTTAGAGGGTACATCTCTTAACACAACAGACCCAGCACCAATACGCACATTGTTGCCAATTTCAATATTACCGAGTACCTTAGCACCCGCACCAACAACAACATTTTCCCCCAGAGTTGGGTGACGTTTACCGCTTTCTTTACCTGTTCCCCCAAGGGTAACACCTTGATAAATTAAGGCGTAATTTCCGATGATCGCAGTCTCACCAATTACTACACCCATACCGTGGTCGATAAACACACCTTCTCCTATTGTTGCACCAGGGTGAATTTCAATCCCTGTTAAAAATCGGGCAATATGAGAAATCAGACGGGGTATAAACGGTATCCCGACACGATGAAGCCAGTTAGCTACCCGATGGAATAATAGGGCTTGCAAACCGGGGTAACAAAACAAGACCTCCAGCAAGTTACGGGCAGCCGGGTCACGTTCAAATATAATACGAAAGTCCGCACGTAGTGTAGATAGCACGAGATAGTACCCTCGGTAAAGCACAACAAGCTACTGTTTGATCATATCGCTCATGTTGTTAATTATTATGCAGACAAAAATTTTTCATCCTAAACTAAGACTTTGATTTAGGACTGATGCACTTAGATTATCTATTTTAAGACTGGGTGTAAGGGTTTTATTGCTCTTGGACAATTAAGGTGTAATTGCGTTTGACACCAGGATTAAATGTGGCAATCCAGATATGATAAGTACCTTTTTTCCAGTTGCGGTCATCAATACTAGCGTCTTTACTCTTTCCTGTGTCATCACCACAACGAATTGTTTTATCGTCTGGCCCTTGAATTAATAGGGTAGTATCAGTCCCACCACTATTAATTTGTAATTTCAGACGCGGGAAGTCTTTTTCTAACACCATGATGTGGTCTGGCTTGGGGTCAGCAAAGCCAATGCAAGGTTTTTTATCGCGATCGCGATTACTAATAGCAGAGACAGAATAGCCACCACCTGTATAACCAGAAACCTTTCCTTGTGCTGGTGTAAACCCTGGTGATAAGTTAAGTGTGGCAAAATTAGCTGTCTGTGCAATTACAGGTGTACTAATTACAGTTGCAGCTATAGCCAAAAACCAACCGCCTCGAAAATGAAGTCGGGGGCGACAATACTTCATAGCAGCCCTCCAACAGGCTCTAATATTAATTATAGTAATGTTATATACATATTCTAATTAAAAATTTCCGCAAAAGATAAACAATTTGTACAACCTTAAAATTTGTCAGAAATTATGTATTTACGATTAGCTTGATTTAACTTTTTCTTAAAAAATTTGAGATTTTCACAGTATCTTCATGGCTACATTTTATCTGCTTTATAAAGCCAAAATCTGCGAAATACAGTTCATTACAATCTTCACTTGTTGTATTTCTAATCCTCGCATAACTTTATCAATTACCTATAAATGATATTGGATATCTTCAATTGAGCAATCATCTGGTAGTTGCTGTAAAAGAGATTGGACTGACTTTATTTTTTGTAGTACTCATAGCAGTATGTTTAATTAATTGAGGTTATCGCCTGGATAATATCCAGGCGACTGATGACTAGAAGTTCTCGTAGTTAGCGATCGCATCCTTCATCTTCTGTACTACTTCATCCACAGGTATAGCGCCTAACTCCCCAGAAGCGCGGGTACGGATGCTGAGGGTGTTGGTTTCTACTTCCTTAGCTCCTATAACTGCCATCACGGGTATTTTATCTTTTTCGGCGTTGCGGATGAGTTTACCCAAGCGATCGCCACTATTGTCAACTTCGGCACGAATACCCAATGCCTGCATTTTTGCGGCTACCTCTTTGGTAAAGTCAAGCTGTGCTTCGCCTACAGGTAACAATCTCGCTTGCACTGGTGCTAACCATAAGGGGAAATCCCCCGCATATTCTTCAATTAAGATACCAATCAGCCGTTCTAGAGAACCGAAAGGCGCACGGTGAATCATTACCGGACGTTTGCGGGAACCATCTTCAGCGACGTATTCCAAATCAAAGCGTTCTGGTAAGTTGTAATCTACCTGTACGGTGCCTAATTGCCATTCTCTATCTAAAGCATCTTTGACAATGAAGTCTAACTTAGGCCCGTAGAAGGCGGCTTCCCCAATACCTTCAAAATGATCCATCCCCAAGGTTTCAACTGCACGACGAATAGCATTTTCGGCTTGGTTCCAAGCTTCATCTGCACCGATGTATTTATCGCTAGCTGGATCACGGAAACTGAGTCGCGCTTTAAAACTACCTAATTTTAAAGTCTTAATCACCGACAATATCAAATCTACGACCTTGAGAAATTCTTCATCTAACTGTTCTGGGGTAACAAAGATGTGAGCATCGTCTTGAGTAAAGCCACGTACACGAGTTAAACCGCCTAGTTCCCCAGATTGCTCATAACGGTAAACAGTACCAAATTCAGCTAATCTAATCGGTAATTCTCGATATGAACGTAACTCACTCTTGTATATTTGGATGTGAAAAGGGCAGTTCATAGCTTTGAGAACAAAGCCTTGTTCTTGTTCTGCTGCTTTTTCATCCTCTGCCATCATGGGAAACAAATCATCTTTGTATTTCTGCCAGTGTCCAGAGGTTTTAAATAAATCAACTCTGCCAATGTGAGGGGTTACAACCTGTTGGTAGCCACGTTTGATTTGTTCTTGCTTGAGATAATCTTCTAAAATGCTGCGTAGCAAAGTACCTTTAGGCGTCCACAAAGGTAAACCAGGCCCTACTTGTTCAGAAAAGATAAATAATCCCAATTCTTTACCGAGTTTACGGTGGTCGCGTCGTAAGGCTTCTTCTTTGCGGCGCTTATACTCGGTTAGTTGTTCGGGAGTCTCCCACGCAGTAGCATAAATACGTTGTAATTGGGCTTTGGTTTCATCCCCACGCCAATAAGCACCCGCAACACTTTCTAACTCAATTGCTTTCGGGTTGATTTCTTTAGTGTTTTCTACATGAGGCCCGGCGCACAAATCCCACCACTCTTCTCCTAAGTGGTAAATTGTGATCGGTTCTTGTTTAATATCTGCCAAGATTTCTAATTTATAAGGCTCTTTGATTTCCTCAATGCGTCGTTGGGCTTCTTCGCGGCTGACTTCTTCCCGAATTACTGGCAGTTTGCGATTAATAATCTTCACCATCTCTTTTTGGATGGCTTTAAGATCCTTATCACTAAATGGCTCTGGATTGTCAAAGTCGTAATAAAATCCATTCTCAATCCAGGGGCCAATTGTAACTTGCGCCTTGGGGAACAGCTTCTGCACTGCCATTGCCATTACATGGGAAGCGGTGTGGCGAATCTTTTTTAAGGTTTCTGATTCGCTGGTACGCGGTAAGTAAATTTTTTGGGGTTGTTCTGGCTGATTGTTGGGGTCTTGATTAGGCGACATTGGCTGCTGAACCATTAGCGAAGTGACTGCAAGAGTAATTTATCAATTTAAGTTCTCAAAATCTACCCAAATATAACACGGGCTTATGTTCCTGCTGTGGACGCTTTCCTTAGTAATTAAGGTACTTTTGCTTAAAGCAGAAGATGTTGATAAATACCTATTGATTCTGGGGGATGTTTTGAGATTTATCTATTTTAATCAAAACAGCAAGTTGGCAGGGTAAAGAGATGGTTTTACTGTTGCTTTCTTTCTAACTGAATATTTGTGTCATAAATAATACAGCAAATTGTCAAAAAAATATTTCTTTTCTAGTTTCTACGATCTGAGCCGATGTATATTTCTGTATTTATGACTACAGATATGGCTTAAATATTTCTTGAGAAATAGCGTATACTAATGTTAAGAAAGATAAATAGAGTTAATATTAATAAAGAAATTAGAAGTATCTCTCTCATTTATGTCAGACTCGAACATATCGGGAACTGATCTGCTAAAGACGGTATTGGAACCGTTGCTAGACGATTTTCAGTATTGGTTTAAGCGATCGTGTGACTTTCTGGAAACTGAGCGGCTCTCATTTATGGATGAACAAGAGCAGTTAGACTTGCTTTTACGTGTTAAGCAAGCCCAGGAAGAACTAAACACAGCAAGAATGCTGTTTGCTGCTACTGAGGGGCAAGTGGGAATTGACATGGCAACGATGACACCTTGGCATCAATTAGTAACTGAATGCTGGAATGTAGCAGCACGCTTTCGTTCTCAGCAGTCTAATTAATACAAATGGCAGAATGTTGCATTACTCATAATGATCATAGAAAATTCTTAATATTATTTTAAGAAAAAGATAATGTATTATAAGCTACAATTTATGAGATAATGTTGACAAATTTCTCCAAATAGATATAAACGCAATTTCTGTAAGTGCGTTAATTATTTAGCCTCGCCAGTGGTAATAAACAGGCGAAATAAAACGTTTAAAGTATAAATTTCAAAATTTGCTGTCCCTGGAGGAAAATCCGATGTTACACCTACTCTATATTCTGGCTTTTACGGTTCTGGCTGTCATAGCTGTTGCTAACTTAATTCGCAACTTAATTATGTTTAGTTTTGATCGTGATGGGTTGCGTTCTGGTGGTGGAAATCAGGGAGGCTATGGTTACTTATCATCCAATAGACAAGTCGCACCACATCCAGAATTATTGGATAGTACAGGTAAATTTATTAAAGAGCCTCTGTTGGTTATGCGTTCTATTAATGTTGAAGATGCCCGTCAACAATTAGATGCTCTTTATGAATCTTCACCAGGACATAAAAGCGAAAAATCAGAAGAAGCATAGAGCAATAGATGTAGCATCGAATTTAATATTTTTCAGTTTTTAAGAAAATTCTTGATTTAAACCAAAACCTGAACTAGTTGTAGTGACTATTCAGGTTTTTTCATTGTTACTAAAATATTAGATTACAGCTTTGTCAATTGATTCAGGGAAAAAATCCTAATTTTGCTATATGTAATATGAAGAAAAGTTAGGATAACATTTTCCCATTAAACCCAATTTTCTAATAACAAATTAGGAATGCGAGAAAATTCTCTAATATTATTGCTGACAAGAGTTACTCCTAAACTTAAGGCATGAGCGGCGATGAGCATACCCATTGCACCAATAACGCTCCCTTGACTTTCAAGATAACTTCTAATGCTGCCGTAAATCGTTGCAGATGCTTGATTAAATTCGACAATTTCTAGAGGTAGCAAAAATTGTAGCAAAGCTGTACGGTTTTTCTCTTTTTGTTGGCTTTTAGCAACTCCGTACTCAAGTTCAGCAACAGTAATAGAGGAAATACCTATCTCAAAAATACTTAAGGTTTGAAATTTATCCAGTACTTTTTGAGGTTTTTGCTTGATGAGGTAAATGCAAATATTGGTATCAAGCAGGTATTGCATTTACCTACTCTCTCTAGTTTCTGTTAATGGCTGATTTCTATTAGTCATGAAATCATCGGAAAATTTGTCTAAACTCTCAATTAGAGATTCCCAAGGATTATCTTTGGCAATAAGAACAATTGCATTACCGATTTTTTTAACATAAACTTCTGTGCCTGTGAGTTGAAAATCTTCAGGTAAAATAACGACTTGATGAGTGCCATCAGTGCTGAGTTTGGCAATATTCATAATACTAGTTTTCTTCTTTTACAAAAGATTGGTCAGTTTTATACAACTTTTCTAGTTTCTTACTCTCAAAGTAGGATAAACAATGTGAATAGGGGCAAGAGTAAAAATTGCTTACCCCCTATTTTCTTCCTACTCCCTATTATCCGACGTAAGGATTATGAATTGTATCTACAAAGACGTTGCTAGACAATGGCAAACGACCAGGGTTTAATCGGGGTTCTGCTGCATAGCCAACGGGAACTAAAACTGCGATCGCTAAATTGGAATTATCAGCCGCGCCAATCACTTCTTTAACTTTGTCTTCAACCCAACCATTCATAAAGCAGGTAGATAAGCCTAAACTTTCTGCCGCTAATACTAAATGAGTCGCTGCGATAATTGCATCTTTAATGGCGTACTCCCGACGCTTATCTCCTAACCCTGCTTGAAATTGGGGTATTGAGTCTTTAAAATAATTAACTGTACCTTCGTTCCAGGCTCCAGTTCCTAAAGCTGTTTCAAAAATTGGCGTTAAATCTCCTTCCCCAGCCGTGGTATCGGCTGCAAAGACAAAGGTAACTGGTGCTTCGATAATTTGTTTTTGGTTCCAGGAGGCGGCGGCGAGGGCTGCCTTTTGCGCTTCATCTTGGACGAGAATAATCCGCCAATCTTGAATATTAAAGCTACTGGGTGCGGCTACTGTTAACTCTACCAGTTGCTTGAGTAATTCAGGTGCGATCGCATCATTCTTAAAAGTTTTGATCGAGCGGCGTTGAACTATAGCGCTTGGTACATCTAAAGCTTGAGTTTGGGTGATACTACTCATGAGATTCTCCCCTATGATTTAGTTTTTGTGGCAATTTAGGTGTAAAAGTTTGCCTGCCAGTAGATTACAAGAAATGCTAATTATTTACTAGCAAGTTCTAAAAATGGATAATCTGTATAACCTTTTTCCCCACCACCATAATAGGTTGAGGGATCTGGCTGATTGAGTGGTGCATTGAGTGCCAAGCGTTCAGGCAAATCAGGGTTGGAGATAAACAAAGTACCAAAAGCAACTAAATCGGCTGCGTTATTTGCTAGTACAGTATCAGCTTTTTCACGGGTGTAACCACCATTAACGATGAGTGTACCTGTAAAGCGTTCCCGCAGATAACTGGTAGGTACAACTTTTGCACCGTGTCTAATGTCTGCTTCGATAGCTTCAAAGATATGTAAGTATGCCAAGTTGAAACGGTTCAAAGCTTGAGCCGCATAACCAAACGTCTCTAGAGGATTTGAGTCACTAATATCATTAAATGTGCCACTGGGTGAGAGTCTGACACCCACCCGTTGAGAATCCCATACACTCGTCACCGCCTCAGTGATTTCTAACAACAACCGGGCGCGATTTTCTACGGAACCGCCATACTTGTCTGTACGTTGATTAGTGCTATCCCTAAGAAACTGGTCAATTAAATAACCATTAGCACTATGAATCTCTACACCATCAAACCCAGCCGCTAGGGCGTTCGCTGCTCCTTGGCGATATTGTTCTACAATATTTGGAATTTCCGATGTTTCCAAAGCACGAGGAGTAACATAAGGTTTCTTTCCCTCATAAGTAAATACTTCACCTTTAGGCGCAATAGCCGAAGGTGCTACAGGTAATACCCCATCCGGTTGTAAGTCAGGATGAGAAATTCTGCCTACGTGCCACAATTGCAGAAAAATTCTCCCGCCTTGTTGATGTACAGTATCAGTTACTAATTTCCACCCTGCAACCTGTTCTGGGGAATGAATCCCTGGTGTATGGGGATAGCCTTGTCCTTGGGGTGTAACTTGTGTGGCTTCAGCAATAATTAACCCAGCCGAAGCACGTTGAGCGTAGTAAATTGCATTTAATTGATGTGGCACATTCCCTTCGCCAGCCCTTTGTCTAGTTAAGGGAGCCATAACAACACGGTTGGGTAATTCTAATTCTCCCAATTGGTAAGGAGAAAATAAGTTGATATTTGTAGACATAGAACTAATGATTAATAACTGTTGACTGTTGACTGTTGACTAATGACTAATGACTAATGACTATTGTTCTTGAATATGCTGTGCTAAAGTTTTAGTCAATGTAACCTTAGAAACAGCCCCAACGACTGTATTAACTTGCCTTCCTTCCTTAAAAACCATCAGTGTAGGAATGCTACGGATACCATAATGACTGGCAACGGTGGGATTTTGATCTGTATTTAGTTTCACCACTTTGACTTGTCCGTCGTATTCGCTGGCAACTTCATCTACCACTGGCGCTACCATCCGACAAGGGCCGCACCAAGGGGCCCAAAAGTCCACTAACACGGGAACAGTGCTATCCAACACTTCTTGTTTGAATGTTGCTTCTGTGACATTGATAATGGATGTCATGGTTACTATCCTTAATTCGTTTATTCGATATTATCGAATAATTAAAATATAAGTCATTTTAAGACATAATGCAAGTATGAGATTCTTATATCATCCAGACCGAAAAGACATTTCGTTACCAGGGGTACTGTACGCCTTGGGTGATCCAGTACGATTGGAGATTGTGCGGCTGTTGGCAACTAAGGGAGAGCATTGTTGTGCTGACTTTGATTTTGCGATCGCCAAATCTACCATGTCTAACCACTTCAAGATTTTACGAGAGTCAGGCGTAGTGATGACTCGTAAAGAAGGGACACAGCACATTAACAGATTGCGGTGCGAAGACTTAGAGGTGCTGTTTCCTGGGTTACTGGAGGCGGTATTGCGATCGGCTCAACCTTTGTTAACTTGTCAACAGTCAGTAGTTGTTAAGTAGTAATTTCAGTAAGCCACCCTAGTTTTTAGTTAAAACTAAAATTTATTTACCCAAACATGAAGGTAGTAGGGTGGTTTCATATAAATAAATATAGATGAGAGAAATAAAGTATAAACGAGAATTTAACAATTAGTATTTAGCTCAGAACTAGTTATTAGTACCTGATACTAAAACTCGTAATAAACTAGTTATTAAAAAGAATACACTAGCTAATAACATAACAAGCATTAAACCAGCAAGAGCAGCAAAAGGCGAGAAAATAAATAACACCAAAAAGGCAAACACCAAAATAGCAATTAATTGTTGATTCATGGTTTTATCCTACAATTGTTTCTAGTGTTAGGTTAAACCACTAAGCGATCGCCTGACCTGTATCTCTGGGACGAGAGACTGAGAATTAGGGAATAGGGAGTGAAGGAGTAGAGCAGAGCTAATAACTAATGACTAATGACTATATGCCAAACTAGTATTGCCTGAAAATTGTGGTTAAATTGGACATCAAGTATGATGCAAGCTGTTTACCTTATGAACATGAGCTTGCACGGGGGATAGAAAAATGAGGGTCTGGCTTGTTTGTTTTTTGCTTTTGTTTGTCTTAGCGGAATTATTTGATTGGTTAAAAGCCTTTTCTCTGCCATTACCTATTTATATATTGGGTGGAGCTTTTCTGGCTGTAGCCTCCAACTATGACAAGATTATTGGCTACTACTTCACGGATACAACTATCAACGCATCACTTGAAGAACCACAGCTAGATTTACCCTCACCATCCTCTAGTTCAATTCCCTTGACGGCTGCGAGTTCCGTTGATGAGGGTGATGAGGTTTAGGGAGTAGGGGGAGACATAGAAAGAGGGGGAGATGAGGGAGATGAGGGAGAGGGGGGAGACAAGGTAGACAAGGTAGATGAGAAAGAAAACTATGGACTAATGACTAATGACTAATGACTAATAACAAATGACTAAAGCCACGTTCATCAAGGACAAGAGTTATCGTGACACTGGTTTTAATAAGAACTGGTGGCGGATAATTTTGGCTACTAGTTTAGGTGTTACGGCTTTGGTGTGGGGGGTGAGAGAACTTAAGTGGTTGCAGTCTTGGGAGTTAAAAGCCTATGACAAAATTTTGCGATCGCGTCCAGTAGAATCCCTCGATTCTCGAATTTTGCTAGTCACGATTACTGAAGAGGATTTAGCAAAACAGGGTGGAAATTTATCAGATAATACCATCAATCAACTTTTAATTAAATTAAAATCTCATCAAGCGCGTGTCATTGCTCTTAATATTTATCGACCAGAGCAGAAAAATTTAGCATCGGGAATAGATAATAAAAGTAATATTATTGCTGCTTGTTTATCAAGTAGTATGGGTAGGTCAGAAATACCACCACCGCAAAATTTCCCTCAAGAAAACATTGGTTATAACGATTTAGTTTCTGATATTGAAGAAGACCAAATTGTCCGGCGTGCTTTATTATTTTCTGAACCCAATGATAGTAAATGTAATACACAATTTTCATTTGCAGCTTTAGCAGCTATTTTCTATTTAGAACAAATGGGGATTCACCCAGATTTTGCTAAAGATAAGTTTTATCTTGGTAAAACAGTCTTTCCCATCCTGTCACCTGATGCTGGTAGCTATCAAGGTGTAGATGCAATGGGTTATCAAATCTTACTCAACTACCGTCATCCTGAGCATTTAGCTAAAACAGTTACTCTCACAGCAATCTTGAACAATCAAGTTGACCCTAACTTGGTTAAAGACCGCTTGGTAATGATTGGTACGACGGCTTCTAGTATTCATCCTGGTTTATATACACCCTACAGTGCAGCACCAGGACAACCAACGAGAACACCTTCAATTTTTATCCACGCACAGGTAGCTAGTCAGCTACTCAGCACAGTATTGGATGGAAGACCCCTAATTTGGTACTGGCCTGACTGGGCTGAATTAGTTTGGCTTTGGGTTTGGTCATTAGTAGGTGGTGTTCTGGGATGGAAAATACGACATCCGTTGTTATTTATAGTAGTTGGATGTACGGTCTTAGCTGGTTTGGTGCTGATTTGTGCTGGTTTTTTCCTACAATCTGGATGGATACCTTTGATTCCCCCAGCTTTAAGTTTAGTTATTAGTGGTGCAGGGGTAATGACTTACACTACTTACCGCACTCAGCAGCAAACTAAGCTGATCATGTTGCAAGTTGAGAAACAACAGGAGGTAATTGAACAGTTAAGCATCCTCTTGAAGGAAAGTACAACAACAGCAGATACTACGGCAGTTTATGACCAACATTCCCACCATAATTCCTCTATTACTAAAGCAGAAAAATCGACTGGTGATTTGTTATTAGGTGGTCGTTATTGTATCTCTAGTGTGTTGGGCGCGGGTGGATTTGGTCGTACTTATTTAGCACAGGATACTCAACGTCCAGGAAATCCTACTTGTGTGGTGAAAAAATTAATGCCTGCACGCCGAGATACAAGGTTTTTGCAAGTGGCGCGGCGATTATTTACTACAGAAGCAGAAATTTTAGAGTCTTTGGGTAAACATCCACAAATCCCAGCGCTACTTGCTTATTTTGAAGCTGAAGAAGAATTTTATTTAGTAGAAGAATATATTGCTGGACACACTTTGAGTGAGGAGTTACCACCTGTAACGGGTTTACAGAGTGAAGCTTTTGTTGTGGAAATGATCAAAGGTGTATTAGAAATTTTAGCATTTGTCCACGAACATTTAGTAATTCATCGGGATGTCAAACCTACTAATATTATCAGGTCGGCTGCGGATAATCGCTTAGTATTAATTGATTTTGGGGCGGTGAAAATGATGCAGCCGCCAACAGATGAAAGAACAGAATTGGCGACAGTAGCTATTGGTACGCGAGGCTATGCACCACCAGAACAATTCGCCGGACATCCCCGCTTGGCTAGCGATATTTACGCTGTGGGGATGATGGGGATTCAAGCCCTCACAGGGATACTACCCCAAGAACTGCCACCAGACCAGGAAACGGGAAATGTAATCTGGCGAGACAACGCAACGGTAAGTGAAGAACTGGCAGTAATTTTAGATAAAATGGTGCGTTACCATTTTAGCGATCGCTATCAATCGGCTGCGGCTGTCTTACAAGATTTAGATCGCATCTCTAACTTGATACAGACATCATCGATTTCCTAACGTGTAAACTAGTCTAGGCAACATCAATTTGCATTTGGCATGAATCAGGGACATGAAACAGCAATCGCAGGTATCTATGAAGTCTGTATTGGCGTTCCCGATCCCATTTTTGCGATTCAATATTGGGAGCAATTTGGCTATCGCATTGGTCAAGTAGGTGAATTACCCCAAGCCGCAGCATATCAATTGTATGGGGTAAACTCAGCTTTGCGATCAATTCGTCTCTATCACCAAAATGCAGATCATGGTTTGATTCGGTTGATGGTTTGGCAAAATCCCACAAATCAAGGTTTGGGGTTAACATCAATGAAAGTTAAGGGTAATCGTTGGGCGACTACCTTGACTGCTGATATATTCACTATCCTCAATCATGCCGAAGATGCCAAAGCTGCCGGCTGGGCGGTGAGATATAGTTATCCTTATTGGGAAGTAATTTATAACAAAGAGAGAAAAAGCCGTCCTTTCGTCGATCAAGCTGTGGGAGTGCGGGAGATGCTACTACTACAACCCTTGACTCGACAGGTATTATTTCAAAGGTTTGGCTATACATTACCGTATTACGGGGAGATTAACCAAGCTAGTGCTTTTAAGACAAGCCAGTTTACCCATATTGGCATGATTGTACAGGATGACAGTAAGGAAAGCCTGAAATTCTATGAAGAAGTATTGGGTTTGTTGCGTGTACGTGATGATGTAGAAACTAGCTACGAATCTTCACCAGCCGGACGAGATTTATTTGACCTTAAACCAGGGGAAAAGTTTATCGTTACCGCCTTTGATGACCCCCGTTCATCCAAATCTGACTTCATGGCTGCACGTAGTGGCAGACTCTATATTATCCGCTTTCCTGAGACGATACAGTTAGAGTCCCGCTTTGAACTTTCCCAGCCGGGTAGTTTAGGGATGTCGCTTTACACTTACCGCGTGCGAGGCTTGGAAACATATTGCGATCGCATTAAGTCCAGTTCAGCGCAGAAGTTTACTAGCATTATTGAAAATGAGTTTCGGGAGAAAAGTTTCTCTTTTGTCGCACCTGATGGTTATTTCTGGAATTTGCTGGAGTAGGGATTAAATCTTAAGTATAATCACTGAGCTAATATAAAGATAATTCTGTTAAAATGCTTATAATATGTGGCTTTTCCACATCTTTAAATTTGGATTATTCAATAAAAACTTTTAGTAAAAAAGTGTACTTACACTACACAAATGACTGTTGAACGTGCCACCCTGTGACTAAGACAGTTATTCAAAAAAATCAATGTCTATTTTACAAAAACTATCATTAGTCTTAGCTGGAACCGCCGTTGTGTTCATGAGTGCTAACCCTGCTGGTGCTGTTAGCCTCACAAAAGGCGGTAGTGCGCCTGTTGCTGGAGAAGGTTCAAAATCTACGATTCCAGGATCTTTGGTTGTTGACTTTAATTCAGGCACAGCAACCGATCCAAATGGGTTTGTTACTTATTCAGCAACCAACGGAATTGTCCAAGGTAGTCAAGCAAATGAGTATGCTGCACCTTTTGGTGATGATAGTAAATATTTAACGATTTCTCCAGCAGGTGACAGTGTTGCAGGCGGAACTGGTTCTGTAACTCTGACCTTTGCTAAGGCTATTGATTACTTCGGCTTCTATTGGGGGTCAATAGACACATATAATTTTGTCGATGTCTATAGTGAAGGTACTTTACTGAAAACATTTAGCGGTACAGATGTTCCAGGCGCACAAGCTACTGGTAGCTGGACTAGCGACAAAGACAATGTTTTCGTTAACATATTAGCTGGTTCAGGCGAAAGTTTTGACAAGATAGTTTTGAGATCCACTGGTCGTGCATTTGAAACCGATAACCACACCTACCGATTAGCTGATGTTCCTGAACCAAGTTCTATGTTGGCTTTACTAGCCTTCGGTGCTTTGAGTACTAGGTCACTTACTAAGCGCAAATCAAAGATGGTGTAAAACTACCTGCTTAGAGACTATCTAGAAATTACAATGTGATTTTTAAATGTCTAACCCAGCATCTTTGCTGGGTTTTTGTTTTAACCTATGGACAAATGCTGTAACTGCTGTTCCAATTCAGCAATTCGATTTTGTAAAGGAGCTAACATAGCTGCAACTTCTGTTTCGGAATAGCGGATGGGAATGTGTTGAGGACAGTTCTCACTTGTAGCTTCGACATGAAAAATAATTGCCCGTTCCACCTGCGCCGGATAATCGGGAACTCGCACTTGTTCTAGTAAACTAGATTCGCCTTCAATGTATTCGGCTCTACCCCAAATCTTGATGCGTCGGCGATGGCGATAATCCATCAAAAATAGAAAGGCTTTATCATTACCAGATAGATTCCCAACAGTAATGTACTGCACATTACCTAAAAAATCAGCAAAGCCTAACGTATTTTCATCTAACACCTTGAGGAACCCAGGCGGGCCTCCACGAAATTGAATGTAGGGGTAGCCATTAGAACTGACTGTTCCTAAATAAAAACCTTCGAGTTGACCAATAAATTCTGCAATCTTGGGTGTGACAGTATCATTAGCAGGGCCATTGGTAATATAGCGCTCATAAGTCTCCCGTGAGCCTCGTTCTTCCTGGGCGGCTTGTACTTCTGGAGTGAAGGCGATTTCGCCGAATTTACGTACCATAATGCCTCCTAAGCCGCAATTGGGGTTTCAATACCACTCATCCCTACAAAACCAGGGAGATTTTTGACGCGATTAATCCAGGTCAGTACGTTGGGATAGGGGTTGAGGTCAATTTTACCATCACCAGCTAGGGCAATGTAAGGGAAAACTGCTATATCAGCGATTGTTGGACGACCTAACTCTAACCATTCTTGATTAGCTAAATGATTATTTAATTGGGTCAAGATGAACTCGGATTTTTGCAGCGATCGCTCTAAATTAATGCTAGTAGCTTTAAATAAATGGTATAACCGTACAGATTCCGGCCCTTGTCGCACTTCGCCTGCGGTTGTGGAGAGCCAACGTACTACCCGGCTCATGGCTTCTGCTTCTAACGGCAACCATGATTCGCCACCATACTGCCTGGCTAAATACACCAGAATGGCTTGAGCATCTGCCAATACTATATCGCCATCTACTAACAGTGGTACTTGTCCAAAGGGATTTAATGCTAAAAAGTCCGGCTGCTTGTGCGCTCCTGCCATCAAATCAACTTTGACCCACTCATAATCTAAACCCAACACCGACAACATCAGTTTTGCTTTGTAGCTATTACCAGAAAGTTCGTAACCATAAAGCTTAATCATGATTTAGTCCTATAGCTCGGATAAATGCGAGTTGGTGAAAAATGATACTAAGTTGCGTTCAGACATAATATTCCTACTCCCTATTCCCTACTCCCTACTCCCCACTCCCCACTCCCAGCCCAAGTTACTATCTTTGACTGCAACTTGGTATGAGCAGTAAGTCGGGAGTGATTCACGCTCTAGTGTTGGTAAGGTAATTGCACACAAGGCATCCCAATTTAGGAATGTCTGCTTGATATGGGTAAAAACACAATTCATAAGTGTTACCTTTTTATGTACCGTCCGTTCGGTATAAAAGTACTTTACCGAACGTTTGGTACAATGTCAATAGATAATCAATGAAAAATAAAAATGCCTAAAGAAACTTATGTTCCCTGCCTTTTGCATCTATTTCGGCAGTATGGGTATGATGGTGCTACCTTGTCCAAAATTGCGGAAGCTACAGGTTTAGGTAAAGCCAGCCTTTACCATCACTTTCCTGGTGGTAAAGATGAGATGGTAAAGACAGTACTGGAATATATTGAGCAGTGGTTAGCTAAAAATATTTTGCCAGCCCTCCAGGGTGAAGGGGATGCACTGACGCGGTTGCAACGAATGTGCGATCGCCTCAATGAACTATACGAAGGCGGACAGCAACCCTGTATGTTTGCCATTCTGTCCCTTGGTTCAGCGCGTGAAGTGTTTCACGATCAAGTTAAAGCAGTTATGCACTCTTGGATTAATGCGATCGCTGATGTGCTAGTTGAAGCAGGGATAAATCAAAAACTTGCCCAGCAACGGGGGGAAGATGCAGCAATTATGGTTCAGGGAGCATTGATATTATCTCAAAGCTTAGATAATCCATCTGTCTTTCAACGAATAATTGAAAGATTACCCGAAGACCTTTGCCGAGATGAGTGAGTTATCACTTGTATAAATTTGGGTGGGGGTTGGTAATAGCAATATAATTACCTATCAGCCATTACTCACCCATATTGTAATTAAATAAAATTGAGATTACTTATGCTTAAAAATATTCGTAGAAAATGGCTATTTCGGATATTAATAACCACCATCTCTGTATTAGTATTTACTATTTCATCTACAGCAATAAGTATCTACTGGTATGGCAATAATAGCTACAGTAATAAAGCAGATGCGGCAATTGTTTTAGGTGCAGCCGTCTGGGGGAAAGAACCCTCACCTGTTTTTCGTGAACGTATTAACCATGCTATTAATTTATATAAAAATTACAGTATAAATAAGATTATTTTTACGGGTGGAGTGGGGGAAGTTAACGAACCTGCTGAGGCTGTTGTCGGTCAAACTTATGCCATAACCAGAAGAGTAACAGCAGCCGATATTTTTATAGAAACTCAATCTCGAACAACTTACCAAAATCTTAAGAATGCGCTAGAAGTGGTAGAAACTCATCAAGAACTAACGAAATTTTTGATTGTGAGTGACCCATTACATTTAAAACGAGCCGTATTAATGGCCAGAAATTTAGGTATAGATGCTTATCCCTCACCCACGCCTACCACTCGCTATCGCAGTTTTCAAAGTCAGATGCAATTTTTAATGCGAGAAACTTATTTTTACCTTGTTTATCTTATATTTAAAATTTAGTTACGTTGACCTTCACACCAGACTCAAGCCCAGGAACTTTTAGATACTCTACTGTTTCAACACGTTCAGCAGAACGGTTATCTGAGGGATTGACACATTCCTTAAACATAGCCTCTGGATTGCTGAGTACATCAAACGGGCTGAGGCTTTCACACCCTTTTTTCTGTTCTAGGGGAATAGAATTGCCTTGGAGGTTTTGAGGTTGACCTGTGACACTATTCCATTGACTCTTTATGGTTACGGGTTCCGTCGTTAAAGCCGCAGCCTCATGGCGTTCGATGATGGCTTCTTGCGGATTTTCTGGTGAAGTTTTGTCCTGAGCGATCGCCTTTAGGGGAAAGTAACTTATCGCAGCAACTCCAGCTATAATTAGGATAAAAAATGGTTTCATAATTACATCACACAATGATGAATCTTAACTTAAATTTGCAATTTCCAGCCTTACCCAATAATTATAGTTTTAAGATTCAAGTTTTGGTGAATTTGCTATGTTAATGAAAGTAAAGAAAGTTTTAATAATTAGCAGATATTATAACCATTTATTTTGTAAAGTATATCTCAATTTATATTAACTGACTTTACTATAACAAATCAAAATCTTTTTCTTGCTTGTACCTACTTGACTGCCTGTTACTTAACGCAAAACTAATTCAGTGATTAACGATGCGTGATCAGAATTACCATTTGCTCCAGTGTAGATTCTAGCGACATTGAAATGCTGACTAACTAAACAGTGGTCAATGGGAATATTTACTAACGGTATCTGCCATTTTGGTATGTGTACATGAGTAGCAGGACGAGGCCAACTTGGTAAAATCCCAAAACCTAAACGGGTGTTATGTAACTTAGTTTTATTAATAAAACGTCGGTAATAAGGCGACCAAGGAGTTAAGTTAAAATCACCAACTAAAATCAATGGCTGATTTATTTCTTGAATATATTTAGCAAGTGCAGCTAATTGACGATTTCGGCTGTGAAAATTTGTCAGCTTTACGGGAACTAAGGGATGTGTACCAATAACTTTTACAGGCTGCTTATTTATTTCTAAAGTAGCAATTAAATTGTGATTTCCTTGTTTATTAAAGTTATCGCCCTTAACATCTAAAAATGGAAAGCGGCTAAAAATTGCCATACCACCACCAGGAGTCCTAAAAGTATAAGGCAAAGTACCTTTTAAACCCTCATTCAATTTTGTCATCGTATCTTGACTAACTTCACTCAATACAGCTACATCAGTTTGAGAATCTAGTACGACATCCACCATGTTATCGTATTGTTTATTTTGAACATTGATATTGAAAGATAAAACTCGAATTGGTGTAGATGTATTCCCGGCTAATTGTTGTGTATGGGGAATATACCAAGGTAAAATCTCAATTAGATTCAAACCGACTAGTAATAGAGATGTAAAAATAAGTAGCTTACTTTTGATGTGGCGGGTTTTCCAAAGAATCAATAAAACACTGGTAACAATTAAAGACAAAACCAAATACTGAAAGCGGAAATGAGTTAACATCTCTAGCGGCCAAGACCAAGCTACGTAAGATAATAGTGATAGTAAGCCTAAAGTGCAGAGAGTAGCGATCGCCACAATTAAAGTTATTCTAGAAAACATAAACTCCAGCAAAATAAGTAACAGCCTTTAACATCAACGCAAACGCAGCTCTTTTCGGATAAATGTGTTACCGCCAAAATTCCCGCACCACCCCTACCGGAGATGCACAAAAAGTAGTTGAATATGTACTAGTAACTGACCGAAAAATTGAGAAGCATGATAATTCGGGCTGCGACAGTTGTAATCACATCTTCTTTGCTGATGACTGGGTTTGTTCCTACCTCAGCCTTCGCCAACAACCCTAAGACACTTGCTCAGTCAAGCCCTCAGTCTCAGCCGAGCAAAACTCAACCGATAAATATTAGTAAAGCTGAGTTTGGAGTAGCAACTCTAGACGCTGGAGGGAAATTTAACTTCACCCCGACAATCAAAGTCCCACTAGTAGAGGGAAATAAATACGGCTGGCGCATTCAAATACAAGGTGTTAAAGGGCAAGTAACATGGCGCGAAGTCCTACGCCTACCAAAAGCCCCACAAACATGGGCAACAGATGACGGCGAAAATTTCACATTATCAGCCGACGGTACAGAAGCAGTCACCAAGCGTACCCAATTACCTAAAAATGGTGTCATTGAGAACTTTTGGACGATCGCACCCGGTGATCCCCCAGGCAAACATATAATATATGTATATGTTGATGAACGCTTAGTCGGTAACTTTGAGTTTGAAATCGTTCCTAAACAAAACCAAGAAATTAAAAGCAGACAGCAACTAGGCCAGATTTAACTACAGGTAACATACAACAGGGAATAGCTAAAACAGCAAGAGGCAGAGAAACATAAAATCTCTCCTCCTCTCCCTCCCTTCTCTACGAGAGGCTACGCCAACGGGTTCACCAGTCGCCTGCGGTTCGCGTCAGCGTCTCGTCAGAGAGAGAAACCCTCCTACAGCGCTGGTTCACCGCGCTAACCTTAGCGTGCCTCTACGTTTAAAAACTGCTTTATAATCGGTCTATCTGGTGGACTCAAATCTTGTGCTATCTCATAGAATACAGACAAAATTAACTTAACAAAGATAAAGATATACAGTAACGTCTCATCAAACATCACTCAATCATCAAACCACAGAGTATCTTGGAAATAGAGGTCTAATAATTGCTGAGTAGCGATTATGAATACAGAAGAATTTATCCGCTTGATGGAAAGACAGCGCTCATGTCCTCAAACCCTACCAAAAGCGCTGCAAGCTCTTTGGTGTGACAAACAAGGCGACTGGAACCAAGCACATGAAATCGTCCAGAATGCCAAAGACATAGATAGCGCTTGGGTTCATGCGTACTTACATCGTAAAGAAGGCGACTTGAATAACGCTCATTACTGGTATCATCGCAGCAGTCAACCAGAGTTTACCGGAGAGTTACATCGAGAATGGGAACACATAACTTCTTTCTTGCTTAAGAAGGTGAATACAACTCATGGATGCTGAGACAATCAAAAAACGTTACGCCGCAGGAGAGAGATATTTTCCCGCCGCCAACCTAGTTAGAGCTAGGTTAATTGGAGTTTATTTACCTGGGATAAACTTATGGGGAGCAGACTTGAGCGGTGCTAACCTAGCTAGAGCCAAACTTTGGGGAGCAGACTTAAGTAGAGCCAACTTAGCCAATGCAAATTTGACAAGAGCGAATTTATCAGGTGTGAAGTTGAACGAAGCTAATCTCCGGGGAGCTAAACTTAACTTTACTAAGTTGTACGGAGCAGATTTAACAGGTGCTTATTATGACGAAACCACAAAATTTTCAAGAGGGTTTGATCCTGTAAGTATGAATATGCAGAAGTTTTGATAATAGGTAATAGGTAATTGGTAATAGTCCTAGTAATTTATAATCAACTTTCTGCAATCCTCTAAACCTTACAGGAATAAAAAAATAGAAAAACGATCGCCCAACCTAACCCAATATGTAGAAAGACCCAAATATCTGTACCATAGGTAAAGCGATCGCATTCTCATTCATACCTATGCAGACATTGGGGAGCAAAACACTATCATCCGGCTATATTCTAGCGTTGGACTTGGGGACAACAGGGAACCGGGCATTTATCTTTAACGCCGCAGGTAAAATAGTAGCTCAAGCATACAAAGAACTAACGCAATATTACCCTCAACCCGGATGGTTAGAGCATGACCCCAATCAAATCTGGCAAGATACTTACCGGGTGATGCAAACAGCGATCGCTCATGCTCAAATCTCTTCTAGTGAAATTACTGCTATCGGTTTAACTGTCCAAAGGGAAACTTGCTTACTCTGGGATAAAACTACAGGCGAACCGTTACATAAAGCCATAGTCTGGCAAGACCGCCGCACCGCGCCTCTGTGCCATGAGTTACAATCACAAGACTACGCTCAAGAAATTTACGATCGCACTGGCCTAGTTATTGATGCTTACTTCTCTGCTACTAAACTCCGGTGGTTACTAGATAACATCACAGGTATTGACTTAAATAATGTCCTTGCAGGTACAATTGATACTTGGATACTGTGGAAATTGACAGGTGGTCAAGTCCACGCCACCGACCATAGTAATGCCAGCCGCACAATGTTAATGAATCTCAAAACCTGCGACTGGGATGAACAACTATTAGATATCTTCCAAATACCTGCCCATATTCTGCCGCAAATTCAACCAAGCTTAGGAAAATTTGGTGTTACCGATAGTACCTTACTTGGCGCGGCTATCCCCATCACAGCTATTCTAGGCGATCAGCAAGCAGCTTTATTTGGTCATGGCTGCGATCGCCCTGGTTTAATGAAATGTACTTACGGCACAGGTAGCTTTTTAGTGGCTCACACTGGTACAGATATAGTCCGTTCCCAGCATCAACTAATATCCACAATCGCTTGGACACAAGCCAATTCACAACAAGAATTAAATGTAGGCTATGCTCTAGAAGGCAGTATGTTTACTAGTGGTGCTTGTATCCAATGGCTGCGTGATGGCATCAAAATAATTAAAACGGCTGCGGAAACCGAGGCGATGGCAAATCAAGTACCCGATAACGGCGGAGTCTACTTTGTCCCAGCTTTTAGTGGACTGGGTGCGCCTTATTGGGATATGAACGCCAGGGGGGCCTTTTTCGGCATTACCGCCAGTGTCCAACCCCAGCATTTAGTTAGGGCGGTACTAGAAGCGATCGCCTATCAAGTGTTAGAAATAGTACAAGCCATCAATGCGTCTTGTAATAGTCCCATGCAGCGTTTGATTGTCGATGGTGGTGCTTGCGAGAATAATTTTCTCATGCAGTTCCAAGCTGATGTATTAGGTATTCCCGTAGAACGTCCCACCATGCGCGACACAACAGTTCAAGGTGCAGCTTTCGCCGCAGGTTTAGCCGTGGGGTTGTGGGATAGTTACTCAACCTTGGTAAACCAACGCCAAATAGACTGCATATTTGAGCCAGGGGAAGGAAGCAACAGTGCTAGAGGTAATTTTGCTACATGGCAAAAAGCCGTGCAACGGACTTTGGGGTGGGTAGAGTAGGAGATGGGGGAGATGAGGGAGAGGGGGGAGAATAATATTGTTCGGTTACTAAAGTTGTTAATTATTATTCCCTATCTATTTTACTCAGCACGGGCTGAACGCCCCGCTTCCGCTAACAGCACTCAGCACTCTTAACTCAGCACTCCTCACTTTCCTTATCCTGACTTAGCGGCTTGCTTTAAATCTAAAGTATAGAAGCCGACTTTATTCGGTACTCTAGCAAACCTACCTGTGCGATAACCACGGGAGAGTTCGTTTAAGACTTTGCTTTTCACCTCTCTAGTGTCTTCCTCGTCTAGTTCTCCATAAATTCCTGTGATGACATCAGCTACACCAAAAACTTTCCCTGGATTTTTTCTGAAGAAGACACTCAAAGCATCAATTAAAAATTGTCCTTGGTAGGGTTCCAACATTGGGACAACTCTTGTTTTGGGAACAACAATAGGCTTTTTCTTCTTACTTTTGCCAGTTGGGGAGTAGGTATGAGTACGGTTGGATGTTACCAAACTTAAATCTAGAGTGTAACATCCAGGTTCATCAGGGATGCCATACCAAGCCTGTCTTTCTCTACCTTGAGTTAAGGATGATTGCACCCTACCTTTAACCACTCTAAATATATAAGGTTCTAACTCTCCATAAAGCGATCGCACTATAAAATCTATGTGACATACTACGCCAAGATTATCTCGCAGTAGCCTTGTAATGGCTTCCATACGAGTGAGAGACTGATACTCCGGTAACATGGGGATATCCGTTCCCTTGATAGTCTCTGGAGTAATTTCTATAGTTGGTGATGAACTAGTAGTTGGAGACTCTTCATTATCTTCTGGCGAAGTCTCTAAATCTTCTGTTTCCAAGTCCTCAGCGCTGGAAGATTCCAGTTTGCTGGACTCTAGTAAGTTAAGCTGCGTGTGAGAAGTACCGTTAGCTAAAGACGGTAGAGAAACTTGAGGAAAAGAAGCCTGAACTTCTTGGGTGGCTTCACCCATAGGTAGTTGAGGTTTCTGATGAGCAGACCAAGTAGATAATAAAGCTTCTACATGATCAAGTTGCGATCGCGCTTGTGTAAATAGAGTTTCATACTCTTCTACAAGGCGTGCATAATAGTCTCGTAATTCCAGAAGGGGCGAGACAAAATCTTGGGGAGGAGGCTCTAATTGCAATTGAGGATTTATCATGCTTCAAATTAACCTAAATCGATGTCGCTTTTATAAGTAGTTGGTCTAGGTTTGGCTTTGCGACTTGGCTGCTGAGATTTTTTAGGTGCTTGCGGAGGACGACATCTCTCACAATACAAAGGACGAGGGCCAAAAGTCTCGCGCTTTGTAGGTTCATCACATTCCTTACAAACAAAGTTAAAAACGCGAGTGTGAATCAATCGCTTATGCGCTCTAACCGTGTACTCTCTAACATCAATTATTTTACTGGTCATAATCAAGAGTATGAAATTACAAGTCTCTCAATATAGCTATTCAAGCAAATAAACTGGGATCAGTGTGTGTTTAGTTGTCTGTTTTGGACAAGTTAGCATCTTGTGCAAAGCCAACTTGGCATATAACTGACTAGAAACATTAATTGCTTATCTTATTAGCATATATTGCATTATCAACAACTAGGTACTATTTGCCATCCTATATATAGGCTATTAAATACAAAATTTAAACAAAATCAAACTTAGGCTCTCTGAGAGTGTGAATAATTAGATTTTTTCTCAGCCAGAGGGAATTTAGAGTTGTATGTGCGATGGCGCAAGCGCCCAGCGTAGCTGATCGCTTAATTCTAGACTTATCCAAGAAGTAGTAAAAATACTTTGAAGCTTCCTCTCTTAGCCTCTGTACGGTTAAAAATCTTCAACCCTAGCCTCATAATCATCAAGAATAATTAGTACAAAGAAGACTTCGCCTTTATTTAGGATATCGTTTTTGCTAACTATCCTCTAAAATCTGCCTTCACCATTCTGGAAATTCTGAAAACAGACCATAGGGAACAGTGAAGACGACTGGTAGAAATTTACTGAATCTTTTCAAAAATTAAATATCAGTCTTATACGATAAGTATAAAGTCAGAATAGAGAAATCTTTTGGGTATAGGGTCAACACTTAAATCAGTTAACAGTTATCAGTCCTGACGGCGTATAGTAAAGGGATTGAAACCCGCCACTAACGCATACTACCAATTAACGAGTGACTTAGACCCAGGTATTTAAAAGACTGGTAACTATTCACTGGTTACTGGTCACTGTTAAAAATCCCATGATTACATTGATCGAGATCAATCTCATCTATCTTTACACCCTATACCTTGATACTCCTACACCTACATCCAGCACTATTTTTAGCTCTTTTTACCAAATTTATTTAACTAAGACACTTTCACAGTAGATGTTCGTCTACTTGATGTAAAGCATTGAAGAAAGTTATAAATTTGACTAAAACTTCCCTGACAATCCCAGCATAAGAGTGAAATAGCAAATATCTTTAAAGTATCTGAGATATCCTTTATGCGCTTAAAACTACCTAAAGAACTTACCTTCCTCTATCACCGTAAATTTACTTATATTACTATCACATCTTTAACTGCGGTACTTTGTACAAATACCACTGCCTTAACGCAAGTCGCCCAAACTTCTCCCAGCCAACAGAAAGCTATTCCTATTCCCATTCCCAGCCCAATTTATAACCCTAACCCTAACCCTAATCCTAACCCTATCTCTAGCTCTAACTTAATTTGGCCGACACAAGGATATATTTCCCAAGGTTTTCGCAAATACAAACACGAAGGAATTGATATTGCAGGTGCATCGGGAACGCCAATTTTCGCGGCGGCGGCGGGGAAGGTAGTCAAAGCTGGGTGGGATGACTGGGGACTAGGAAATGCTATAGAAATTAAACATCCTAATGGTAGCGTTACTGTATATGGACATAACCGCCGTTTATTAGTAAGTAAAGGTCAACAGGTCAAACAAGGACAAATAATTGCGGAAATGGGGTCTACAGGTAACAGTACTGGAACTCATTTACACTTTGAATATTATCCTAATGGGCGAGTGGCTGTTAATCCTATAACTTTTTTAGCGTCCTCGACAGCTAGTAAAACTCCATCACAACGTGTTGCTGCGACTGCGGCTAAAGTTCCTTCAACCAGACAAGTACAAGAATTACCAACTATACCTGAAAATAACCCATTCCCTGCCCCTATCTCCCGTGCTGGTGAAGCTTATGGTGGAAGCTTACTTCCTCCCTCGCCATTAGTTCCTCAACCTTCTCTAGAACAACAAGTTTCACCTTCGCAACCCATACCCATAACTTTAGGGGCTATGAATAGCGATGTACAATGCAACGGGATGACGCGGTTAGAAGGAGAAACCGCAAATGCCCTAGTCAGGATATGTGATGAGAATGGGCAGTTATTTTACATAGGTGAGTTAAAACAGAACCCAACTCAGTCAGTCAAAATACCAGCTTGGACTGTTGGGAGAAATAGATATCAAGCTGATAATGGTAGTTTCTCTTACGTAGTTAGTCCAGAACAAGTACAAGTTTTGCGTAATGGGAGTCAGATACGTACTGATAATTTCTATATTTTTAATAAATAAAAATTATCAGATTTATTTATGTGTGGAAAAATATAGTTTCTCTGACTTTTAACTAAATTAATCGATGATGAAAACCGCACTATCAAGGATTTTTATAAATTTTTTTACTTTTTGCTGATACTAAAAGGGAAAACCCTTTATGATCTTCAGTAGTTGAAAATACACAAACATAGTATCAATTCTCATCTTTTAGCTTTTACCCGTAAAGGTGTTCACCAATGGAATTTATCGCTTATTCCTCTATGGTCATTGCGAACCAAGAGGCAAACGGTCAGGCTGAATATCTCGAATATGAATTACCTAAGTTTGATTTTAGCTGGGGTAGATTGCTCAAGTCGTCGGCTTGGTTGTCTGTTGCTGGTGTAATGGTATTATTTACCGCTCTGACTCAAGTCAATGGCGCTTTTGCCGCCTACGTCCGTACTAACGGTAGTTGTCTAAATGTACGTACTTCTCCTAGCATCAATGCCAGAGTTGTAGACTGCATTCCTAACGGTTCTGCCATCGACACGACAGGAAGCGTCAACGGTTTTGCTCGCCTATCTAGTAATAGATACGTAGCAGCTAGATGGGTTAGTGGCACATCTGGCGGCAATTATGGCGGCAATTATGGCGGTAACTATGGCGGCGGTGTTGGCGGTAGAGTAACATTAGGCCTTGGTTCTCGCGGTTCAGCAGTTGCAGCAGTACAAAGAGCGCTAGGTGTAGAACCTACAGGCTATTACGGCTCAGTAACAGCCCGCCGTGTACGCGAGTTCCAAGCTAACAACGGGTTGCGTGTTGATGGTGTAGTCGGTCCACAAACTCGTGTTGCTTTGCTTGGTGGTGGTAGCGGTAATGGCGGTACAGGTGGAGGTGGTACTGGCGGCCCCATAACACTCAGCCTTGGTTCTCGCGGTTCAGCAGTTTCCGAATTGCAAAGCGCGTTGGGTGTAGAACCCACAGGCTATTATGGCCCGGTGACAGTCCGCCGTGTGCGTGAGTTCCAAGCCAACAACGGTTTACGTGCTGATGGCGTATTTGGGCCGGAGACTCGCAGCGCTTTATTTAGAAGTTAGAGTTTAGGCGTGTAAGTATATATGGGTGTAGGGGTGGACTCTTACACCCTTATTTATTTGGGGAGATGAGGGAGATGAGGAGCCGAGGAGAAAAACTATTAACAACTGTCAACTGACTAATGACTAATGACTAATGACTAAAATAATATATAATGAGGGATTGTGTCGAATTAGATCCAATTCATGCCTAAACTAAAAACACGCAAAGCAGCTGCAAAGCGGTTCCGCGCTACTGGTAGCGGTAAAATTGTGCGCCGTAAGGCTTTCAAAAACCACCTTTTAGAACACAAGACTACTAACAAAAAGCGTGGTCTTTCCAAGATGGCAGTTGTTAACGAGCGCGACGAAGAAAACGTGCGTTTAATGTTGCCTTATTTGTAAATTTGTAATTTTTTCAGGAATAAAATTATGACTCGCGTAAAACGCGGTAACGTTGCTCGTAAACGCCGCAATAAAATTCTCAAATTAGCTAAGGGTTTTCGTGGTTCTCACTCTACTTTGTTTAGAACCGCTAACCAGCAGGTAATGAAAGCACTCCGCAGTGCATACCGCGATCGCAAAAAGAAAAAGCGCGATTTCCGTCGTCTGTGGATTACCCGCATTAACGCGGCTGCTAGAGAACAGGGATTAAGTTACAGTCAGTTAATTGGTAACTTGAAAAAAGCTAACATCCAACTCAACCGCAAAATGTTGGCACAGTTGGCAGTTCTCGATCCTGCAAGCTTCACCAAAGTGGCACAGTTGGCAATTCAAGCTAAAGGTTAAAGGTGGCAACGGATGAATAACGGATGTAACAGAAGGCGAATAATTAGTCGGTTACATCTGGTATTATCCGCCACTATTATTTGTATTCTCTTAGCAACAGGATTTGTAGCATCTGCCGCGACAACCCCAGAGATTCAGCGCCGGGGTTATATAACGGTAGCGGTGAAAGATAATTTGCCTCTGTTGGGTTTTAAGGATGCAAGTGGCAAGTTACAAGGCTTAGAAATTGATTTAGCACAGCGTTTAGCAACTGATTTGCTAGGTAAACCAGATGCTGTGAGACTGCAAAGCGTAAATAATCGCGATCGCTTATCTGTAGTATTGAATCATAAAGTGGATATGGCGATCGCTAGAGTCACAGCCACCGCATCACGCTCACGTTTGGTAGATTTCAGTGTTCCTTATTATATGGATGGAACTTATATCGTTACCAAAGATGCGGCTGTACAGCAAATAAATGATTTAGCAAAACGTAAAGTAGCCGTCCTCTATAATTCCAGCACCATTGCCGAAGTACGCTATTACATCCCCAACGCCGAGTTAGTAGGAGTTAAGTCCTACCAAGAAGCGCAAACTGCACTAGAGAATAATAGTGTAGTTGCCTTTGCCGCCGATGGGAGTGTTCTGAGCGGTTGGGTAAAAGAAAATCCTCAATATCGGTTACTCCCAACAAAATTATCAACAGCACCCTTATCTGTAGTCATGCCCAAAGGATTGCAGTACGATGAAATGAGAAGGGAAGTTAACGAAGCGATCGCTCGTTACATAGCTCAAGGCTGGTTAAACGAAAGAATTAAGTATTGGGGATTAGTCAATAGTCCATAGTCCATAGTCAAAAGCAAGAGGCACAGTAATAATTATTCTCTCCCTTGTCTCCCCCCACTCCCTCATCTCCGTCATCTCCCCCCACTCCCTCATCTTTGCCACTCCCAAAAGCCCCATAATAGATATTGAAGCACCTATAATAATTTGATTTGAAGGCAATGGATAACAGTCTAGCGGTTGTTTATCTCTCTGTTTTGGTTGGTTTACTTGCATTTACACTTGTGAGTGTTTTCCGCCAGCTGTTCAAGACTCGTAAGCGTGAAAGCTCTTTCTCACGATTGCGTAACAAGTTGAGTAAAGATAAAGGTACGGCTCAAGAATATTATGAGTTAGCCTGCATCTATTCAGAAAAGAAAGTGTTTACACAAGCTATACCATTGTTTCAAAAGTCGCTCAAAGCAGCTGAGGAAGAAGGAGAAGAAAACACTGCTCCTATTTACAATGGTTTGGGATATGCTTATTTTGCCCAAGATCAATATGATTTGGCAATTCGTCAGTATAAAGAGGCGCTAAAATTGAAACCAGATTATGTAGTAGCACTAAATAATCTGGGTCATGCTTATGAGCGGAAAAAATTGAATGCTCAGGCGTTACAAATGTACGAAGAAGCACTAAAATTTGCACCCAATAATTCTATAGCAAAGCGTCGTGCTGAATCTTTACGCCGTTTAGTAGCTGCGTAATTAATCAAAATCAGGAAATTTCAAAAAGGTGCAGTTAAGTAATGCACCTTTTTGAATATGAGATGTAATATTTGATTTTGATGTTATAAAAAGCAATATAGTTTTTTTTGCGTAAATTGTAGATATTAAGCTGATGTCTATATAAACATCTAATATCGCAACTGTTATGCAAAAAATTCAAAATTATCTGGCTAATAAACAGTTTCAATTTACAAAACATCAGTTTTTCCAACTGTTAACTGACGATATAACTTTAGAACAATTTGCCTCTGTGGCTGCACGTTTGAGTTTCTGGGTAATGTCTTTTCAAGATTTACTCCGACTCAACGAAGAACGAATTACTAATGATAAAATCCGCAATATCGTCCGCAAGCATAGGCTAGAGCAAAGTGGGCATGAACATTGGTTTGTCAGCGATGTCCATGATATGGAATGTAAAATACTGACGGTGCAGTCTATTTACAGCCGTAATTGTGCAACTACGCGGGATGCTACCTATGCACTTATGTCGGAAGTTTTTCAAGCACAAAGTGACTATGAGCGCGTCGTTTTGTTATTAACTCTGGAATCTACAAGTAACATCTTTTTAGGGTATACTGTCGATTTTATGGATACAGTTAATTACTGTAGTAGTTTGAAGTACTTTTCTAATTACCACTGGGAATTTGAGAAAAATTATAGAGTATTTGCAGAGAAGCTGACAAATTATTTGGCAGAAGTTCAGTTGACTCAGGATGAGGAAGCGCAAGTTTTAAAAATGATAGAGAGAATTTATAATGCTTTTAACTTAATGTTTGATGGGTTGACATCAGCTTTAGAGATTAAACCCAAAACTGAAAAATTGCCTATCTTAGCACTTTTATAATGTATGATTTTCCTAGTGTTGGCATAAAAGCCTAAAAGATAGGAAAAGATTGTGGAATCTCAACTACCAATAGCACAAGTAATCAAAACTCTCCAACAAGATTTACCGACACTGTTTGAGAAGGATATCTCGTATGATATCTATACGCAAGATATTTACTTTCAAGACCCTGTAAATAAATTTAAGGGCAAATTTAACTACAGAATCATTTTTTGGACTTTACGCTTTCATGCACGGTTATTTTTCACTCAAATCTACTTCGATTTACATGAAGTATCTCAGGTAGATGAATATACAGTTTTAGCTAAATGGACGGTGCGGGGAACTTTGCGTGTTCCTTGGCAAGCAGATATTTTTTTTAATGGTTATTCAACTTATAAGTTGAGGCAAAATAATTTAATTTACGAACATATAGATACTTGGGATCGAAAGCCGGGAGAGATTTTGCGGCAGTTTTGGGTAAAGGGCGAAAATAGGGATTTATAAATAAAAAATCTCCAAAATGTAAGGTGCGTCAGTACGATAAACCCTAACTATAACAAGAAGATATTCCTACTGACACACCCTACTAACTCATTAATTATTTCTCTAAAGGTTCAACATCATGAAAGTATTTATAGTCAATGTATCGATGTCCGTCTGATGTGTGGTGAAAGATATCAACAAAACGATTATTCCATAAAATATTATGAGCGGTATATTGATGACGAGCATGAACTACTTGTGCAACAGCTTCATCTATACCACTGACCGAAATAATTATATTTGTGTTTGTTTGAATTAATGACTCTGCTGACATTCCATAAAGAGGACTTGTTTCATCTATTGGATGTAGTGCTAACCAACTTAATGTAAAACTTGGAGTTTGAGTTCTCAGTAGTTTTAAATCATGAAAACGCCGAATAAATTCTCCTTCTGTGGTGATTTCATCCCGCATTAAATAAACCCGCATCTGTGCTTCTAAAATTAAATTACGCCGTTGGTTAGCAGTGCGAAACATCAAAGTTGGTACACCATTATAGGGTGTAATTACGGCGACACGACTAAATATGACACGGGCAGAAGGGCGGGAAAATCGAGCAAATGCCAGCCCTGTCATGAGGGCAATTCCCACTAAACCAATCATGGCTTCGATGGTGACAACTATATTAGAATATAGTGTCTTAGGATACATTGCACCATAACCAATGGATGCGAGTGTTTGCACACTAAAGAAAAATAAATCTAAAAAAGAGCCTGGTCTAGCATTGGCAATACAATCTCCTCCTAGCCAATAAGCTAGAGCAAATATAATATTAATTGTGATGTAAGAAAGACAAATTATTAATAAAAATCCAGACCACGGAATTGTTAATAACAAATGGTAAGGATCACGCCAGTATGAATACCATGTACCCATGCCAATAATCTCAAATTTTCCATCTTGAATTTTTATTTGAACTCGCTGTGGTCGTTTCTTGGAAAGTCTCTTCAGTGGGAATTTCATCGGAGGTAGCCACAAGAACGGCAATTATTAGTAATATACCGTTAAAGTCATGCTGTAAATTTTTTATGTCCGTAAAATCAATTCTTGTATTAAGTTTTGTTCAATCATAAAAACTTGACTGTAAAAGGCTTTCAGTGCTGCACCTTTTTAGTTGCACATCCCTTATACATATGAGCCATCACATCTGGAAGCTTTTCTGGTGTGAAGCGTTCTAGCTTTATATCATCAAAACTTTTTGCTACCAATTGCTGCATATTTCGATTTAAGTGACAGCCATCAGCTATAACTTTTTGAATTGGTGTGAGCCGATTTTGCCATACCTGTACCTTCGGCTGATCACTAAGTCCATGTTCCAGAAAAAAGAACTTACCATCCGGTTTTAATACCCGGTAAACTTCTTTTATAGCTTGCTCAACATTGGCAATACTACATAGAGTCCATGTGCTAACTACGCTATCAAAGGTATTATCTGACATAGGAAGATTTTCACCTGATAGCAAAAGTTTTTCAACTTTAATACCAGACTCATCAATACGCTTCTGTGCTAACGCATTCATCCCTGGATTTACATCTACTGTAGTGATTTTGCGAATATGCTGAGGATAGTAAGCCAAATTTAATCCAGTACCGAAGCCAATTTCTAATACTTCTCCTGTAACGTCTTTTAGTAGTTCTTGACGATATTTAGCGAAGACGGGATCTGACATACTCCAGTCGAGAAGACGCGGGAAAATTACTTGTGAATAGAAACCCATAATTTGCTAACCTCTACAAGTGAATCTATATATACTTCTTGTTGTTTTTGCAACTTATGGAAAATATGTTCCGGATAACTATGGTGTAAGCAAGTGTATGTATAAAAAGAAAGCCACAAAAGCATCATGATGAACGAGATTACCATGTTAGAGTCCTGTTGGTATATTTCTCCGCCTTGGGGTGAAAATATACCGTCATTGGCTGTGCAAATACAAGAGAAAGTATTTTTACCAAGCTCTAATTTACATGGTTATTGCTGCGGCGTTCATTGGGAGGATGAGCAATGGATTTATGCCATAGTTTGTCATGATGAAACGCTATATCTACGTCATGGGGAATTTTCCGCAACAAATGTACTCAGAAGTAATGGTGTTGTTACTCCAGCTTTTAAGTTAGGCGATGTAGTTGAGGTTGATTTTAGTGAGCAGCCAAACAAACGTATTATTCAAGGTATCTTTAGTCTAAAACATAATTGGCTGTATGCTGTGGAATGGCGATCGCCAATTCTACCAGAAAAGACATCGGCTCAAAGTCGGCTCATCTGGCTGGCTGATATTGATTTGGTTAAGTTAAGTGTTACTAATAGTAATAGTTAAAGCTGGGGTAGTTATTTAATCAATTTGGTTAACTTGAGCAAACTTACCACTCCTATCAGTAAGGGAGCAGCAAGCCAAAACCAAAAACCCGGCAACAATTTATTCAGCAGTAGTTCCGAGTTAGGACTACTACCATTAGGTAATCTATACCAAAATGCTGATACTGTGCCTGCAAAACCTATAATGACTGCTATTAATGCCGAAAAGAAGGAAAATTTATACTGTTGTCTTGCTAAAAATATACATGACATCCAGTAAGTTGGGTTAGCTAACCAACCAAGTGACGGGGAAATGACAAAGAATAATAATCCAAATAACCCAGCAATAGTTAGCTCAATTCCAGTCATTTCCGTTATGTTATCCAGATTACCATAAGCATTAATTTGACCTGGGGGTGCGTCAGCTTTGGCAACACCTCTTGGTAATATATCAAACAATAAACATGGCAGACTCAGTGCTATTCCGTATAGTAAAAGTGATAAGCCAATGATAATAATGCGATTTTTCATTTTATCGATTCAGATTTCTATGATTAAGTGAAATCTACAAATAGCTATCGTTATCTTTACGACAAACTTTATAAATTTTATTGCCGATTTTCTGGTGAGTAAGAAACGCCTAACCCTTGGGGTGGTTTGGATTTACCTGCTAACCCTAGTAGTGCGAAGATAGCGATCGCATACGGTAACATGGCGAGAAACTGATAAGGTATATTTGCACCCAAGGCTTGAATACGTAATTGTAAAGCTTCCGTTGCACCAAATAACAAACAAGCCAACGTACTACCTATAGGATGCCACCTCCCAAAAATTAAAGCAGCGATCGCAATAAATCCTTTACCTGCACTCATATTTTCTGAGAAAAATTTGATCTGCACTAAAGCGAGATCAGCACCTCCTAAACTAGCAAGACAGCCACTAATAATTACAGCCACATACTTGACTTTTGATACTGATACCCCAGTGGTCGCCGCAGCTTGGGGATATTCTCCCACTGCACGCAAGTTTAAGCCAAAGCTAGTATTAAATAAAACATAAGTGCTGACAGCAATTAGAATTAGTAGTAAATATACAAATATATCTCGCTGAAATAGTAAAGCTCCTAGTAGGGGTATATCCGCTAAAAAAGGAATGTTTATCGCCTCAATTCCAGGTAATCTCTGAGTGCTGTTACCCTGAAATATTAACCGCGCTAAAAACGATGTTAAGCCAGCAGCTACTAAATTAATCGCTAATCCTGAGACTAATTGATTGACGTATAAGGAAACACATAGGAAAGCATGGAATAATCCGACTAATCCGCCAGCTATCAAGGCACAGAGAAGACCCAGCCAAGGATTATTAGTGTAAAATGTGGCTATTGCACTTGTAAAAGCACCTGTCAATAACATCCCTTCTAAGGCAATATTTAGCACTCCTGAGCGTTCTGAGTACATTCCACCGAGGGCGGCAAATGCTAAGGGTACGGCTAAGTTTATACTGGCGATTAGGTAGTCAGAGAGGAAGTTGAGGTTATTCATGGAGGTTTTTTTAACGCAGAGGAACGCAGAGGGAAGCGCGGAGGAGCGCAGAGGAGGTTTTTGTTCCTTGGCGTTAAACTTCGGCGTTTCTGTGTGTTTTGATTTGTCTTTCTACAGCGAGGCTGATGGCTATGAATAATACGGTTAAGCCCTGGATGGCATAAACTACAGTCACGGGTACACCAGCGCTACGCTGCATTACATTAGCACCACTACGTAGGGCGGCAAAGAATAAGGAGGTTAAGACTACGCCGCTAATACTACCACGACTGAGAAAGGCGATCGCAATGGCATCAAACCCGTAACCTGGGGATACTTGTTCAAATAAGCGGTACTTCAACCCCATGACTTCTGATGCACCAGCTAAACCAGCTAAACCACCTGCTAAGGCCATCACTAGCATGATAGTATTCTTGACGGAAATCCTTGCATAATGGGCGGCTGTGGGGTTAAAACCAACGGCGGCGATTTGGTATCCTAGAGGCGATCGCACTAATAGCACCCATAATATTCCGGCGGTAATTAATGCTAGTAAAATACCTGTATGGGCTAAACTTTGGGGTAATATAATCGGTAATTGTGCAGATTTAGCAATTAATGGTGAGTAAGGACTAGGTGCGGCTGGTGCTTTTAAGGGGTTCTGCACCAAGTAGCTGACTAAGTTTACAGCGATGTAATTGAGTAATAGGGTAGTGATAACTTCATTTACTCCCCGTACCGCCTTGAGATAACCAGGTATCCAACCCCAAACCGCACCAAACCCAAACCCAACCAGAAGCCCTAAGGGTATGTGTATGATACTAGGTAATCCTTGCACATATAAACCAATTAAAGTGCTACCCAACGCACCAAGATAAATTTGTCCTTCGCCACCGATATTAAATTGACCAGCCTGTAATGCTATTAATACCCCTAAGCTAGTAAATAGTAGGGGTGTCATTTTGGTGAGGGTATTACCAAACCCAAAATAAGTAGAGAGAGATTCTTGAAATAAGGCGGTGTAGGCGGTGATGGGGTTTGCCCCTGCAAGTAGGATGAGGATAGCACCGACAATAAGAGCAGAAGTAATGGCAATTAGCGGTGATAGGATTGATAGCAGTTGAGGACGAATACGATTTTTTATTGTCATCAATAGTAGGGATAGCCTTCAAATCTCATTAGCTC
This sequence comes from Nostoc sp. MS1, assembly GCF_019976755.1. Taxonomy (NCBI): domain Bacteria; kingdom Bacillati; phylum Cyanobacteriota; class Cyanophyceae; order Nostocales; family Nostocaceae; genus Nostoc; species Nostoc sp. MS1. The sequence goes on along the minus strand of NZ_AP023441.1, from coordinate 1,238,952 downwards.
ATTTTATGTAATCCTGTAATAAATTTATTTACTTCCTCTAAATTGCTAAAGAATCCTTCATATCCACACCAATCAGGTGGAGCGCCAGGATAGTTTTCCCAAGCATATTTTGAGACTGGTAATAAATTCGTTATTTCTTCCATCCTCATACCAAAACATTCTGCAAATCTCATCGTATAGATGCGAAATTTCAATCCTTTATTAACATTACTTTCTACAGGAATTAAAGTAAATATAGTTCTACTGCCTTTCTTTAAAGCTAATGAACTTCTGGTTGTTGAAACAACAGTAAAATAATTACCAACTAAACTTTTATAAAGTTCAAAGTATATTTCTTCTACTCCATTTGTTTTAGCAATTTCTGCTAGTTCTTCATAAGATAGATTTGGCTGTCTCTTAGAATTATTTTGTCGTAGTGTATTTTCTTCTACCAGATTTGGTTCAATTAAAAATACTCTTGCCAAAAGTTCCCTACCATCTTCATGGCGGAAGTATTGAAATGTTACAGCATTAATACTGATACCGTAAGTTCCAGATAAATAGTTAATAATTCTTTCCGAGCTACTGTCTATTTCAGATGCAACAATTAAGATATGATGATTTGTATTAAGAACTTCGGGTAATTCCGTATTAAAAGTTTTTTGAAACACTTTATCAAGTTCTAGGTCAAATTTATTTGTTAGATAACTGTTAGCAATATTGGTAATAGTTTCATTGGCTAAATTTTTTACCCAAGAGGCATAATCTAAAGCTTGGGCAGTAACTTCTCTAGGAGTTTTGTCACGTTTTAACTCTATAATAACAATATCGCCTTTTCGGTCGAGGCATAAAAGGTCTATAAATCCGCCATAATCTGTTTTTACCTCTTTCCCTATTACTAAAAAATTATGGGAAATAATAGAGATATCTTGCTCTAACCAGCCTTGTATACGCTGCTCAAAGTTAAGTTTAGATTTTTTGATTTCGCTAAGAACACCTGTGGACGTAATATCCCAAACTTTAATATCTTGTGACATGGTAGTTGACCTGGAAATAAATCAAGCCAAGTTAACATACCATACTAATTTATGTCCACTTATTTACCATAAGTTTGCTGACTCTGAATTCCTGAAATTTCATCAGCATTTAACGTGACATTAGTTTCCGAACATGTTGTAAGTAGGGTAGGTATATATGAGGTGATAAAAGATTTAGTGACTCTATTGCTCAATAAACTTCATCATGAGTGCCAATATCAATTAGTACAATCATATCCTCACTTTCATCAGGATTTGGCTCAAATTTATAAACAATACGGCAATCATACTCAACCCAGCAAGCCCACAAACCTGCTAAATCACCTTTTAACTTATGTGATTTTAAAGTAGGTGTAAATGGATCAGTGACAAGTAATTCCAAAACTTCAAAAATTGTTTCTTCTAATTGAGGGTTTTTCCGAATAACTCGTTTAAAAGCACGCTTGAAACTACTATCCCAAACAATAAGTCTCATTCTTCACTTAACAAATCATTTCGCAGATCCTTAAGAGTACCACGCTTGGCTGTAGCTGTTCTCATTGCTTCCAGTGTTTTTGCAGCGTTGGCGGCAATTTCTTTACGCCGTTGTTCAATGCGTCTTTTAGAAATTAGTTCGACTAGTAAATCTTGCTCTTCGATAGAAAGAGCCTCTACATATTCGATGACTGTTTGAAAGGATATAGAGTTACTCATTGGTAGGATTTATATAATTCAAAAATTAAATACTTTTTCATTTTATATTACTATTTAATCACAATGTGGCTCTAATTGCTGATATATGATGTAACGCGATCGCTCTCATAAAAGTTGCCTTATATTATTTTGTTGATTCTGAAGGGGAATTTCATCAGCATTTAAAGTGACAACTTTTTCATCCTGCATAATGCTAATTGATTGCCCTAGCTTGCGATGTCGTTCTATCGCGGTGGCAATTGCTGCTTTAACTCCAGCATCAATTTTTCCATGTAGATTTTTCATTTCTTTTTCAGTCACTTTCTACCTCTGTAATTTATATTCAGATTTGATCTATATAAATTAGACTCGGCATTTTTATCTTCTATGTATCCCTCCAGCCATCAAGAAACCAATTTCTTCTACTGTCGCCGTTTGTGCATCTAAAATATCGACAAACTCACCTCTGTAGATTACAGCAATGCGATCGCTCATTGCCATCACTTCTTCTAACTCAGTAGAAATATACAATATTGCCGCACCGCGATCGCGTTCGGCTAACAACCGTGAATGAACTGCACTTATCGCCCCCACATCTAAACCCCGCGTGGGTTGCATTGCGACAATTAAATCAGGTTCTCCCGCCAGTTCTCTTGCTAATACTACTTTTTGTTGGTTTCCGCCTGATAGTTGACTTACCTTGATATCTTCTCCAGTCGCCCGAATATCGAATTGTGCCATTGCAGCTTGGGCGTGATTTTTAATTGTTGCTGGTTGTAATAAGAAATTACGGCAAAATGGCGAGATTTTAAATGTATTTAAAATCAAGTTTTGAGCAATATTAAACTGCAAAACTAGACCCATTTTTTGCCTATCTTCTGGGATGTAACCTACGCCTTGACGAGTACGAGATTTATGTAATTCAATTTTACCTTTGATGATGGGTCTTAAATTGGCGATCGCATCTGCTAGTTCTCGCTGTCCATTACCATCTACACCCGCAATGCCTAAAATTTCCCCTGCTTGTAGTTGCAAGGAAATATCACGAACAGTAACAACACCCCTATCATCAGCAACTTGCAAATTCTGGATTGACAATATCGTCTTTCCTGGTACAGATGCAGATTTATTAACTTGTAAAGTAACGTCTCTCCCTACCATCAATTCTGCTAATTGCTGAGGAGTTACATCTTCTGTTTTTACTGTTCCTACTACCTTACCTCGCCGTAGCACTGTTACCGTATCGCAAACATTAATTACTTCTTCTAACTTATGACTAATAAAAATAATTGTATTACCAGCAGCCGCCAATTGCTGCAAGATATGAATTAATGATGCGACTTCTGGGGGTGTGAGGACTGCTGTTGGTTCATCAAGAATTAATAGTTTAGCTTGGCGATATAAAACCTTAAGAATTTCTACGCGCTGTTGTGTACCGACAGGTAAATCTTCTACTTTAGCTGTAGGGTCAATTTCTAATCCGTAAGCTTGGGATAAAGCCGCTATTTCTTGTTGCTTTTGGCGTAAATTTAAACGCCAATTTTGTTCTGTACCCAGGATGATATTTTCAGTCAAAGTTAACTGCGGTACAAGCATGAAATGTTGATAGATCATGCCTATACCTAATTGTATTGCCTCATTTGGCGAAGTAATTTTTACTTGTTTATTTTGTAAATATATTTTTCCCGCATCAGGTTGATATAGACCACTAATTATATTCATCAATGTTGTCTTGCCTGCGCCGTTTTCACCTAGAATTGCATGAATTTTACCAGCATCAACACTCAGACTAATATTATCGTTAGCTATGAACGAATTAAACCGCTTGCTAATATTTTCTAAACGTAAATACATTAATATTATTGAATTTGATGTTGGGCTAATTTGCTTAGTTAGGGGATGAGAAGCAAGAATAATTGAACGCAGATGGACGCAGATTAGAAAACGCTATATAGTTTTATGCTTTTTTGATGCAACGTGTACTTTTACCAGCTTCCTGGCAGCTTTCAAAATAAATCTTTTTAGCAACTATATCCTGTTTTGCTTTTAAAGCATTCTGTTTTACGGCTTCTGGAACTCCCGCACCAAATTTGCCTAATGTTAATATATCTTCTCTTTCTAAACCGATAGAATATATTTGTCCTTTAAGTTGTTTTTGCTGTGCCAATTCCGCTAAATAGGCTATTGCTATATCTAAGCGTTTAACTGCGCTAGTTAATACGGCTTTTGGGGCAACATCTAACTGGTCTTTTGTATTGCCAAAAGCGTAGACTCCTTTATCACTGGCTGCTTGTAAAACTGCGGGACTTGCACTATCTAACCATTGATAAATTACATCAGCACCAGAAGAAATTAAGGCTAGGGTAGCTTCCTTTGCCTTAGCAACATCATTCCAATCGCCTGTAAATGTAGAAACAATTTGAATATTAGGTTTAACTGATTTTGCCCCTAATTCAAAACCTCTTAATTCTTCTTGGGTAGCAGGAAATTCTTGTCCAGCAATATAAGCTAATTTATTAGATTTAGTCATAGCAGCGCCGATAATGCCGCATAAATAACTACCTTGTAAATGGTCAATTCTTAAAGAAGCAATATTTTCGCCCTTGGTGTTACCATTTACGCCTACAAAAAATGTATTAGGAAATTGCGGTGCTACTTGTTCTATAGCTGCATCAAATTGTCCACCGTGGGCGAAGACAAGATTATAACCTTTACGAGCAAAGTCGGTTAATGCTTCTGTTTGATCAGCTTGGGCGACTTGTTCCACATAGGCGATTTCGGCATTTAGCTTTTGTTTAGCTAAGTTTACACCTTCGTAACCAGATTGATTCCAAGCTTTGTCTGTGATGACTCCAGGGAGGACAATTGCTATTTTAAACCCTCCCCCACCACCACTAGCTGTTGGTGTCGAAGTTTGATTATTACTACTGCAAGCTTTCAGTAATAAGCTAGTAGCAAAGGTAGCAGAACCATATAAAACAAATTTACGCCGGCTAATATTTAGCTGCATATTAAAAAATTAGTTGTTAGTCATTAGTCATTAGTCCATAGTCATTAGTCCATAGTCAATAGTCTATTAGTTATTCTCCCTCATCTTCCTCATCTCCCTCATCCTGACAGGTGTAGGTTTTTTACAATTAGGAGGAATTGAAGCAAAAGAAATCGTCAACAGGAGTATGAGGAAAAGCACTCCAACTGGGAAGATGAATAGGAAGATGGTTGAGTAAATCAGCAATCAGGGTCAACAGGCCTAACAAAAAACAAGAAATCTGACGCTGAGGATGAAGGTGGAAAGGCTGAGAAAAGACAACATGTCGAGGTGGAAGTTGTTCGAGAGTTGGGGGAGAAGATTGATTTTCCGCTTCGCCCCCCAGCATCACCATCCAAAGAGTGGCAACAGCGATGGCTAACCACAAACGTTCAGCACGTTGTGGTGAGAGCAAACGAGTATGATGCCAATCCCAACCATCTCCTTTGACATCCCGATAAACACATTCTGTAGAAGGACGTAAACCGTACCAGAGTGCAGAGGCGCTCGTGGGTTCAAGGTCAGTCAAAATCAACCAAGGGTCTTTGTAACCAAGATCCCAACGGGCAAGCAATGTACATTCAACGGGATTGGTGACAAAGCAAATAATTCGACCTGACCAAGATGTTCCAGGGGTACAAACCACATCTTTTAGTGGATGCCATGTATTCCCAGATGGCAGGCGATAAGTTCCTTGATGGTTAATACGTAAAAACGGATGCCAGCCAGCAGCCACAATCAATTCATACAACCAACAAGCATACAGTCCTCTGTCAGCAGTGACTATGACATCAAACTCAGTTGGGATGGCATCTTTGATTGCTGTGAGCAGATTGTGCCAATGCCCTTTCCAACTTCCTGGCTCATGTGCTTTGACCACACACCATGCTATCGGGATTCCACAACCCGCCAAGAGTATGTTTACTGATAAGACTACAAACTTATTGCCGATACTGGTTGCGTCTAGTGCTAGCGCAATACGCTTGATATTGGTAGGTAGCAAACTGATCACCCATAACAGCAATGGCGCAAAACAACTACTTACATCTAGAGTCCGACGATGAAGCCCTTTTTTGGCAGAGGCTTCCTCATACCATTCTTTTAATCTTTGACGTACTGTATTTGCCTTTTCTGAGTTGACTTGAGCTATGAATTTTGACACTTTGCTCAAGCTACTTGATCTTGTCATCACTATGCCAAAACTCCATGTTGCCAGCCCTACCACTTGTGGTAACGTCAGATGTGGCATTTTCTGTGACACTATATTTGTCCATTGTTTGAGGTACTCATTTTTCAGCATTTGAGCCTCTGTTTCACTTTGTCAGTCTGCTTTTATTTTCTGTCAAGCGTGAATGAATGCTCACACTCTTGTAAAAAACCTACACCTGTCAGTCTCCCTCATCTCCCCCAACACCCAACCTTCTGCTATATATTTATCATTGCGTTCTGACTTTTAGCATTGTTTCAGTATAACTGGCTACCAAAACCTTTAGATTTAACCTTGTCTTCGGACGAAGTTCATGTCTGGCGTATCTCACTTGAACAGCCAGAGTCACAGATACAAGTTTTAGCTACAACTTTATCTAGTGATGAATTGGCTCGTGTTAATAGATTTTATTTCCCTGAACATCGGCAGCGCTTTATTGCGGGGCGTGGTATTCTCCGCAGTATATTGGGGCAGTATTTGGGTGTTGAACCACAACAAGTCAAGTTTGATTATGAGCCGAAGGGTAAACCACTGCTGGCAAATAACCACAGTGGTTTACAGTTTAACTTGTCACACTCCCAAAATCTAGGTTTGTGTGCAGTTAATTACACCCGCCAAATCGGCATAGATTTAGAATATATCCGCCCGACATCAGATTTAGAAAGTCTTGCCCAAAGATTCTTTTTACCACAAGAATATGAATTATTGCGATCGCTACCTGATGAACAAAAACAAAAGATTTTTTTCCGTTATTGGACTTGTAAAGAGGCTTATCTTAAAGCAACGGGCGACGGAATTGCTAAATTAGAAGAAATTGAAATAGCACTAACTCCCACAGAACCAGCTAAGTTACAGACATCCCCAGCTTGGAGTCTCTTAGAGCTAGTGCCAGATGATAATTGCGTTGCTGCTGTTGCCGTGGCGGGTTTTGGTTGGCAGCCAAAGTTCTGGCAGTATTGATTTGTCAATGCCTCATTCCCTAAGCAACGGCGGTATCATGCTTGATGAGAGCCGACAGCTACACAGCTTTCTTTGGCTCTATTTTCTGCACGTTTTTGGTTGAATTTAACTACACCCAACCATCGATAAATTGTATCAACTGAAGTAGGAGCAAGTTGCCCTAAAGACAACATCAGTCTTGTCAAACTTTCCATGATGGGGTTTTCATTAACAATAACTTCTGCCGTGTTGTACTTGATAGCGCGTACAATAGCATTGGCTACACTCTGTGGTGTAGAAATCCCTGCCAGTTTGGGTGCAGCTACACGGGTATCAACAGTCATACCAGTTTGGGAAATATAGCCAGGGCAAACCACCGCAGCCTGAACCCCAGTACCAACTAATTCCTGACGCAGTGCATCAGTCCACATAATCAAACCTGCTTTGCTAGCCGAGTAAACGCTATTAAAAGCAACTCCCTTTTTACCAGCTAGAGAAGCAATATTAACAATTCGACCACTACCCCGCTCCATCATATTGGGTAGCAAAAAGCGTGTTAATTCCATAGCAGCTAATAGATTAGTGTTGAAGATTGATTGAATTTCCGCTAGAGAGTAATTTGCAAAAGCTGAGTTAATTTCTATGCCAGCATTGTTAATCAAGACATCAATAGGGCCGACAATATCTTGAGCCTGCTGGGCAAGACCTGATAATTGTGATATGTTGCTCACATCAAAAGGGATTGCGATCGCATTACCACCCGCAGCTTCAACTGCATTACAGGTTTGTGCTAACCCTGAGCGTGAACGCGAAACACAAACTACCGTTGCCTGTTCCTTTGCCAAAGCACGAGCAATGTAGACACCCAGACCGCGCGAAGCCCCGGTCAAAAGCACTGTCTTACCTGTGAGAGTTGTCATTATAACCTGCTAGTCTCCGAACTCTGAGCCGCAGGATTTACGCATTGAGTATATTAGGAACTGGAGATGAATCAATTCAAAATTCGCTCATTCAGAATTTCTCAGCACTCATCACTCAGCACTATATACTTTCAAATCATCAAACTACCCACCCATTCACAACGAAATGCGATAAAGACAGCTACACATCACACTTGCTGATAGACCCGCGTAGACTGCACTCCTTCCACACAAAGTTGTCATAATGCACTCATAACAGTGTTGATCGCCTCTGTTGCAGAACAGGCTTTAATTCAATGGTTTGTTTAACGAGATTTAACCTTTTATTCCATTACATTTATAGCATTGATTGAAGGTGGGTAGTGTTATTGATAAACGTTATTTAATATCACGCCACAGGAAAAACCCAGTTTCTCAATGAAACCGGGTTGGACGCATGAAATCAAAATTTTGGAAGTAGGGAGTGGGAGGAGTAAGGGGAGATGAGGGAGTGGGGGAAGATGGGGAAGTAGAGGAAGACAAAAGAATCTTTCTTTACTTGCCTTGCCTAACTGGCCTTTTTATCCCCCTCATCTCCCTCATCCCCCTGGTAAGCGCTGTCAACTGTCAACTGTCAACTGGTCAACTACTTCCTACGCCAAAGTCAAAAAGCCAGTTTGAATCAAATAAGCTGTGTAGGTCATGAATAATTTGCCGTCGATAGGTGGACAGCTAATCGAACTACCTGCTAATGCCTTGGTGGTGTCTTGACAACTAATGTGGGGTCTTCTGGCTTTGAGGTATAAATCAGGAATGGTGAGTTGTTCATCAGACCAGCGTTCTAGGAGGAAGGGACGCAGGGTGTATAAGGGGTTATCTACAGAAGTAGCATTTTTAATTAACTCTGCTTGCCATTCTTCGTAGGGGAGGGTTTTGATTTGATACCCAAAGGAACGTACCCAGTCAACTAGAACACTTAAAGAAACTGGTTCGGGATGTTGGAGGTGGAAAGCTTTACCTAGCGATTGTTTCTGCATCGATAAATGAACGATCGCTTTGCTGACATAATCTACAGGAGACATATCTAGCATATATTCCACTTCGGGGAAGCAGCCCATTTGTAGACAACCCTTGACCATGAGGTTAATGAAATCGTGGGTGTTACCGATACCTGTCTGACTGTCTCCGGCAATTAACGGTGGTCTATGAATGGTAACAGGTAAACCGCGATCGCTCGCAATCTTCACCAACTTCTCAGCCACCCATTTGGTTTGAGAATATCCTAAGAAAATACCTTCCCAGTGGCTAAAATCATCATCTTCCTTCACCACCTTACCAGCGTAAACAGGTGATTCAAACACCGCCACGCTAGAAACATAATGCACAGGCTTGACTTTAATTTGACAAGCCAATCTCAATATTTCTTGAGTTCCCAATACATTCGCAGCTTTCAATGCTGAGTAAGGGAAAACATAATTTAGCAACGCACCACTATGATAAATAGTGTCAATTTCTGCCGCTAAAGTTTGGAAATTTGTTGCACCTAAACCCAACAAAGGTTCAGCTAAATCACCGATAACAGGAATAATTCTGGATGCGTATTCTTCTTGCCAAATTGCATAACCTTCAAGATTACTTTGCAGTTTAGCTTTACCTGCTTCAACATCAGCAGCACGTACCAAACAATAAACATCAGCCTGAGTTTGTTGTAGCAACTCCCGAATTAGGAAAGCGCCTAAAAATCCAGTCGCACCTGTTACCAATACTTTTTTAGGTTGAGTGACAGGAAAATCAACCGGAATAGCGCCACCAGGATGAATTGTCGGGTCAAGAACTACCTCAGCTTGTAAATCCAGAACAGGCGCATCAGTAGTTAAGCTAGAAGTATTAGAATCTGTATCTTGTGACTCTGATTGTTCTTCCAACTCCTCAGCTAAACGCCCAGACAATGATTCGATGGTTGGATAGTGCCATAACAATAAAGGTGATGGCTGAAAACCCAACAATTTTTCTAGTTTGCTAACCAGCGTCATCGCTTGCGCTGAATCTAAACCATAACTTTCCAAATTGATAGTAGGGTCAATTTCATCAGCATCAACACCCAACATTTCCGCCAGATTAGATATCATCCAAGCTTGAATATCTGCTGCACTATAAGTTTCTTTTAGACTCATTTTGAAAGCTCCAAATTATTTAGTGATTTTGGTAATTGGTAATTGGTAATTGGTCATTGCGTATTAAATAGAAGCAGTCAATTAAACCTAACTTGAGATTACCGGGTTTCGACTACACAGTAGTTTCGGCTGCGCTCAACTACTGCGTAGTCAAATTCAACCCTCTTATAGTCAGATAATCGAGCATTGAGCGTAGTCGAAATGCGTCTTCTAAATAACTGCTATTACCCATTACCTATTACCTATTACCTAATTGGCTGATATTGGCTGTAGTAATCAGTGATTTGCATCCCTTGAATTTTTAAACTTTGAATGCGATATAAAAACGCCGCACCATTCATAATGTGATGAGCAACATCAACCACGCGCCGATTTTGTGGTTCTGCTAAATAAGAACCACGTACCCAGTCGTTAAAACCACCCATTGCTGGGCCACACCAAATCTGATAATCAACTTCTCTACCTTTTTCCCCAGCACTAGACCAACGGGAAGATAATCCTAAATACCAACGGAAAATCAACGCCATTTTCAACTTAGGATTATTAACAGCCTTACCCAATTTCTCAGGATTCTTTTGTGATAAATAAGCTGCTGTTCCTTCCCAAACTTCGGCAATTGTCTTGCGAAAAACTTGCTTTTCTAATTTCTCTCTTTCGGCTTGAGGAATGGCTTCAATAGAATCATAACTGCGGTACAATTCATACAACTTTTGCGCCCGCATAGCGAACATCGTACCGCGTTTAAGGACTTGTAACTTAACTCCCATTTCAAACATATCGGCGGCGGGAGCCATAATTACATCAGCCATTTCCGCTTGCGCTAATAACTGTTTAGTATGTTCACAAGCACCAGATTCAACACAAGATTGATTCACCGAACCAGTTACTACATAAGCAGCACCCATCATAAAAGCTGCTAAAGCTGATTCTGGTGTCGCAATTCCTCCGGCCGCACCAACTCTAATAGATTGTGAGTAATGATATTTAGCTTGAATTTCATCCCGCAAAGCAATAATTGAAGGTAACAAACAAACCAAAGGACGATTATCTGTATGACCGCCAGAATCAGCTTCTACAGTAATATCATCCGCCATTGGCACTTTCTCGGCCAACTTCGCTTGCAACTCAGTAATTAAGCCTTCTTCCAACAATTCTTTAATAATTCTTGCTGGTGCTGGCTGCATAAATTTACTCGCAACTTCCCGGCGAGAAATCTTTGCAATGACCTTATTTTTGATTTGAATTTGATTAGCATCATTTAAACTTAACCCCGCCACCCGGTAATAAACAATATTGGCAGTTAAATCTAAAAATGCCGAAGCTTCTACCGTTGTTACCCCATATTTAAGGTACAAATCTACGGCACGGCGTTCAATCGCCATTTCGTTGGGGCTGTGAATTAAATTGAAGGCGTAGGGGCTATGAGGTAAAGCTTGCTGGATACGATTAATTGCTGCTTCTAAACGTTCTGGAGGTAAACCACCTGCGCCAAAGGAACCTAAAATTTTCTCTTTACCTAAAGCAATGATCATTTCTTCCGATGCAATACCGCCAGCCATTGCTCCAGTCATATAGGCAGACTGTACACCATAAAATGAGAGAAAACTAGGATCGCCTAACTGTTGAATTTTGATAGGTGCTAAAGATGTTAAAAGCTCTACTTGTCCTGTTGTACCAATTTCCGCAGGAGCCAAATAGCCATCATTTGTTACACCGATGTTACCAGCAACTTTGACAATGTAACAAGGTTGATCTAAAGAGAGTAATTTGTTTTTTATAGCTGTCGGTTCAAAAGATATCGTGTCTAAAGAACCTTTCCAAACTAAATTTTGATATGCAGTCTGAGCAGCACAACCCAAACCATTATCATACTTATTTATCAGCGCTTCAACAGTCGTCACAGTCGTTCCCTCGCACGATTAGCAATGAATTACTAACTATTGGTAATGGGTAATGGGAAGCAAACTATTACCTATTACCCATTAACCATTACCGCCCTAAAGAAAATTAACTACTTCACTTCCTCATTCAATAAATCTTCAGCACAAGCCATTTGTAATTGAATGATTTCACTCATCTGCTTACTAAAATCTTCTCTAGCTTTTAAGAAAGCTGTGTGATTTTGCGTAATTTGCTTGTGGTTTGCATTCAGCTTTTGATACTGAGCCGTATTTAACTCCAACATATGAATGATGGTTGCAAATTCGCGATCGCTGGTGATTGATGGGAGAAAATCTTCTGGTGTTGCTGGTGTAGTTGCAATTAACTCAGACGATTTTAATTGTTCCTCTGGTTGGAAAACGTGTTCAATGATATTTTCCGCAGAAAATTCTACTGGCTGGGGTTTTGGTTGTTGTTGAAGTACAGTTTCAAAGTTAGTTTCCTGTGATACAGTAAGCGAATTTATGCCTATAACATCGCTGGCCAGAGGAATATTTTGCTGAGGTTTTTCAGTTCGTTCTTTTTTGAATCTATCAGCAATTTCTTGAAATAGTTTACGGTTTTCTTCACTCAATATTTTGCCAGTAATTGAGTCACCACCCATAGTTATAGTCCGCAGCATGGCTTTATTTAGCTTGCTTATCTCTGTGATGGGACTGTACAGTGGCGCTAAATTCACATCTACGCGATGGCTAACGAGTTTAGCTAAGGCTTTGACAAAGGAAGTATGATCATCCATCCCCCGACGATTCAGGGATACGGTGATATGTTCTTTATCTTCAAGGATTTTATCAATCCAGCGAGAGCAAACACTACCAGCACCAGCTTCGACAAATATTTTTGCGCCGTCGTCGTAGACGCGGTTAACTAATTTAGGGAAGTCGAGTTCTTGAGATAACCCAGTAGCAATACTACGAGCGATAATTTCACTCTCTAGTTTGATAGTTTGATACTCGGCAGCAGAATAGAATACTGTATCAGCAATGTTTTGTGTTGGTAAAGTATTTAATTTAACCAACTCATCAAACTCCGATCGCATGGTTTGGCAATGAATTACATGGTCGAATGGAGCTGGGAAAGCATTACAGCCAATAGTCTTAATCACCCTTTGACAAGCCGCAGGTTCACCAGCAATCAACACTTCTTCTGGTGTATTAATTTGTGTTAGATAAACACGGGTTTCATTTCTAATAGCATCCCGCACCTGTACAGGACTAGCCATCAGCACATAATTAGCCCATAAATTATCCCCTGAAGCCGTCGCAGCTTTTGGTAAACCCCAATACTCGCGCACAGCATTTTTCGGACCAGATAACCTATCGCCAAACAAAGCGGAGGAGTTGAAGGAGTTACTACCTTCATAAAAGTTACTCCAAACTCCTTGAGCAACCATCATGCTGGTTTCACCCAAGCTATACCCAAACACATATTTAGGACGGACTTGAAAATCATCCCTAATTATTGTGGTGATGAGTCTGGTACAAAACATTTCTGCTTCAAACATGGCTAGAGAATCATTGAGTAATTTCTTCTCTAGCTGTTCTAGCTGTCTGGTGGTCAGTTTATTGAGGCTTCTGGGAAATACTAGCCTCTCTACATCAGCCGCACGTTTGTAGATACTCTTAACGAAGGGGTTATCGTGGAGTTTGGGGAAGAGGCGGAAAAGATTTCGACCAATACCTACATAGGAGTTGACCGCAGCCGGATAAACGTAAGCGACTTCACCCTTTTTACCCAAGGGGTTGGCTGTGAAATAACTACCTACAGGTGTCTGCCAATCTGTACCTTTATCAAAGGCTGCATTAATACCTTTACGTGCAGACTCAATTTCTCTGAGGAGTTCTTTTTTGTTCCGTCCGGTAATTGATATGGCGTAACTTGCTTGGGACTGTTGTTGAAAAGTATTAAAAGCAAGGCTGGCGCTATTGGATAAACAAGCACTTTCTCCAATACTCTTCTGTAGCTTGTCTAATGCTTCTAATAAGCTTGCTTTGTCACTACCAGCTACAGGGAACAGATAAAAAGGCATCTGTGCCAAATACTTATTTGGACGCTCTTGTTGATTAGTCTCTTCTGAGAGAATCACATGAGCATAACTACCATCACACCCCAAGCCGTTAATCGCAGCAATACGTCGGGGAGCATTCTTACTCAGAAACCAAGGTCTAGATTCTGTAGCTACATAGAAAGGACTACCTTCAAATGCTTGAGGTGTCTTCACACCAGACCAGTTAGGGGTAGCTGGGATATATCTGTAATACAAACACAATGCAGTTTTAATTAAGCTGGCAATTCCCGAAGCAACGAAGGTATGACCTATGTTTGCTTTGACACTACCGATCGCACAGTGCAAACCGTAACCTACCGATGGGTAGGCTTGCACTAAACCAGCAATTTCAGCTTCATCCTCTTGGGGAATGCCACTGGCGCAAACTTCCACATAGTTAACTTGCTCAGGCTCTACACCCGCCATCCCAAAGGCTTGTTGACAGGCTTGGTTAATGCTTGGGCCATCTACTGCTGTGTGCGCTTGACCGATACTGATGGCATCGATTACGGCATAGATGCGATCGCCATTTTCAATTGCCACATCATGACGCTTCAGCACAACTACTCCAGCACCTTCTCCCGGTGTCCAACCGTTGGCTTTTTGGTCGTAGCTTAAGGTATTAATTCCAGTATTAACATTAGCGTCTTGGCTACGTAATAATACGTTCTCAACACCGCCAGCCATGTCAACTGCGCCAACGACTACTGCATCCACTTCATTGGTCATCAGTAGCATTTGCGCCACTTCCAACGCTTTGAATGCAGAACTTTCCACAGCCGTTAAGGTGAAAGAAGGCCCGGTGAAATTCCATAAAGAAGAAATGCGACTCGCCATAATATTGGCGATATAGCTTAAATACTCACCAATCTCTACTTGATGGTGAACGCTATCTTTAACGATATTTTCCAGTTGCGAAACTTGTTCTGGCGCTAAGGTAATTTCTGCGGCGTTCAAACCATCCTTAACTTGCCAAGATGAATCCCAGCGTTGTTGCAGTTGGTGTACAGATAACTCTGTTTCTGTAGCGATAATTACTGCAACATTACCACCTTCAGGAATTTTCGCATCTTTCAGGGCGCGATCGGCCACTGTTAGTAGTAGCAGTTGTTGAGGATTTAATTTTTCGACTTCGTTAGGAGGAATCTTATAAGCGAGAGTATCTATATCAAACTCTTTGATATAAGCACCTACAGGCGCTTTTCCATCTACTAAACCATACTCTTGCAATAAGTCTTTCTGCTCGTCAATACCATACCATCTCTTCGGCGGTAGGGAAATAAAATGCTGTTTACCTTCGTAAATACTACGTTCAAACGCATCTAAGCCATTGCACTCACCAAAGAAGGCATCCATGCCTACAATAGCGATTTTTGCTGTGTTGTTATTTTCTGTTTCAAACATCACTTTACTATTGTCAAGGTTACAGTATTTATAAGTTTGCAGAGAAGGCTTTAGCCTTCATTTATCAAGGGCTAAAGCCCTTACTACAAACTTATTTTTCTAAAATCAGATGGGAGTTTGTACCACCAAAACCAAAAGCACTCATAGCAGCATATTTAGCTGCATCCTTTTGAGTCCATGCTGTCTGAGTACGGACAATATTCTTCTCAGAAATCACATTATTTTCTGAACTTATGGGGTCATTTACATTAATTGTGGGTGGAATTTCACTATGATTCATGCTGTAAATGACTTTTGCCAAACTCACCATACCCGCAGCTACTAATAAATGACCAACATTTGCTTTAGCTGAACCCACCAACAGTTTCGCTTGGTGTTCTCCAAAAAAGGTTTCTATTGATTCCAATTCGGTAGTATCTCCGAGTAAAGTACCAGTAGCATGACACTCCATATAATCGATAGCTTTGGGGCTAAGTTGGGCTTCTTGATAAGCACGTTCAAAAGCTAGAACTTGCCCTTTAGTATTCGGACTGAGTAAATGCTTACCTTTACCATCATTAGAAAGTCCATTACCACAAACCTTAGCTAGGATTTTATCCCCATCTCTGACGGCATCACTGTAACGTTTTAACATTACCATTCCAATACCTTCGGATGTCACTAACCCTCTTGATGACTTATCTAGAGGTGAACTAATACCATTTTCTGGATAGCCTTGGATACCAGAAAAAAACATCCGCAAAAATAGAGGATCTGAACAACTGATAGCACCAGCTAACATCACATCAGCTTTGCGTGTCTGTAGGTAGTGAGACGCTAACTTGATAGAGTAGAAAGCCGAAGAACAAGCCGCATCTATACAAAAGTGAGAAGCTGATAATGAAAAGGCTTTAGCTATTAACGCGGCTGGTAAACCACATATCATAGCGTTTTGTCTAGCTGGTTTAGTAGCTGTGGGTAAAGCTGCTAAGTGAAAATCTTGATTATGTAAAAGTTCTGCGACAGCCGGTTGGATAGTTTGGCGATAAATCGGGGCAATGAGTTGATTAGAAAGCTTTGTAGGTAAAGCGAGGGTTCCTAAAATTACTCCACATTTAGCAAGAACATCTTTATTTCCCCAATAACCACTATTTACAATTGCTTGTTTAGCGGCGTATAGTGACCATTTGAAGGTGTTATCTAAGCTTTCCACATATTCTGATGGCAGATTGTATTCACTAGCATCAAATTTAAAATTGCGAATAAATCCACCTTTGAGGAAATAAAATTTTTCCGGCTTGCCTTTTACTGGGTCGTAAAATATTGTGGGATCTACACCCAATTCTTCGACAGTTACAGATGATGTCGAATCTTTCTGTTCGGTGATATTTTGCCAAAATTGTTCAGGATTGTTAGCATCGGGAAAGAGGCATGATAATCCGATGATGGCGATTTTTTCCACTATTAATTTCCTCGTTAGGGTATAGTTTTTAATTCGTAATTAGTAGTAGTCTTCGACAAGGCTTGCGCCTACATAATTCGTAATTAGAAGTGTCTATAAGTTTGTTAATAGTTAAAAAATCTTTAGTATAATTCGTAATACTTGATTTTAAGTTTTACTCAAGAATTACGAATTATATTTCTAAATTACGAATTATTAATTACGAATTACGAATTATTGGATTTACGCTATTCCCTTCAGTTTACCTCTGTGTGACGGACACTTTGCTCAAGTCGGCATAGCCGCCCACGCAAGTGTCCTCCTATGTGTCTCTGTGGTGAAATAAGCATTTTAAACCACAGAGGCACAAAGGCACAGAGAGTTAATTGGCATGGATTTACAGTTATTAGCAGACGAGCAAAGATATGAGGCTGATTAATATCGGCCTACTATAGCAATCCTAATTTATTTAGGATGTTTTGTGGGGTTTGTTTTAAGAATTGGAAAGATGAGGGAGATAGGGGAGTAACAACTGTCAATTGTCAATTGCTAACTTCCTCCTACTTAGGTTTATGTAGGTTCATGGGTGCAATAATTGCTTTCGCGGCTAGGATGCGCGAATAGAGTTTCCCTTCGGTGTCGTGAAGCATGAAGTTGGCGGTTAAGCCTGTGGCGGTTTTATTGAGGACTTCACAAGAAACGTAGAAGGGTTCGTCACAGGGGATGTCTCTAAATTGTTCTGATTGGGTTAGTTGTCCAGGTAGGCATACTTCCTGATGGAAATGGCTTAACCATACCCATAAAGGTTGAGTGCTTAAATCAGTGGCGTAGGGGTTATGTCCTTTGATGGGGAATTGTCCTTGCACTTCATAAGGTATTGTTGCCCAGAAGCATTCGGTTGTAATTTTTTCAGGATTAATGTTTATGACTCTGGTGATTTTTTGGAATGCAGGGCCATGAAATAGTGAAGAAGCACCTTGTTGATAGAAGTCTTTACCAATGGTAGTGATGATGTTATCTTCTTTGAGATTTACGAAGTCGTAAATTGGTGGTTCTGGTGATTTTTGGACGATTTTAATATGAGCGCGGAAGTGATAGTGAGTTTTACCTTCAGGAGTTTTGCTGAGAATGGTAGTCTGAAATTCGATAGATTCAGAACCATTTTTAGCTAGTTCTTGTATTTCTAAAATGTGTTCTCTGGCTAGGGTTTGATTGAAGGTAATTCCCTTCAATACTTTGAAGTCATTGCAACTGAAATACTTATAACCTGGATAGCATTCTTCGCAAGCGTGAATCATCCAAGACATGGCACAGGTGGCTGGGAGGACTGCTGTACCTGCAATTACATGGTCATGTAGGAAAGGGTTAGCCTCTAGTGTGAGGCGGCGACGAAGGCGATAGCTGCGTAGTTGAGGGTCTAGGGGTGTGGGTGGTGGGATGATGGGGCTACCAATTACCACTTGTGTAGAATCTCGGTGGCTGGGATGTAGTTCATTAACTAACATTTTTGTGCCAACGTCCACAGGAATGATATCAATTCCCCGTTCCGCAAAGGCTTTTTTGAGTTCTGGTGTCACCATTCCACTGTCCCAACCACCCCAGTTGATGGCGACTACGTGACACTGGGGATTGTTTTGTTTAATTAAGTGAGCAGATTTGTTCAGGATTTCATTAGCGATCGCATAATCTGATTGTCCAATATTCCCATAAAATCCAGCTACGGAGGAAAACAATACTAAATGCTGTAGTTGTTTCGCATCAATGCAAGTCAGCAAATTCTCTAACCCTTGCACCTTTGCGGTGTAAACCTTTTCAAAATCCTGATCTGTCTTCTTCTCAATCAACTTATCAGCTAAGTTACCAGCACCGTGAATAATTCCGGTGATGGTTCCCACACGTTCGGATACAGCTGCTAACTTTTGCTGTAACTGGGCAACATCAGTCACATCAACATCGAGATATTCTACCTTGGAGCCTGTAGCGGCGATCGCAGCCAAGGTCGCTTTAATTTCCCGACTAGATACAATTTTGTGATAAATCTTCTGCACACTCATCGGTGTAGGCTTTTCTCCTTGGGTGAGGAGATGCTGCATAATCGCTTTTTTTAAAGCCGACTCCTCAACACAGTCACGGGCAAAGTCTGGCTCATTTTCGATAACTTCCGACCGACCGAGGAGAATAAATGTACAAGGTTGGTGCTTGGCTAGTTCAATTACACACTGGGCTGTAATTCCCTTTGCACCACCACTTACAACAAAAACCGAACGAACTAGAGTCAGTGTAGTCATATTATCAAGATTTGGAATATTATATTTACTCCTCTGCGTGAGATAGAGAGAGTATCTTTTTTTCAACGCAGAGGAACGCAAAGGTTAGCGCGGAGGAACGCGGAGTTACTCGAAGGAACTGATGAGGGTGAAGCGTCCTTGAGAATTGTGAGCTACTTCGGTGACACAGAGGTTAGAGTCGAAGAGTTCGTCAACTATGTGTTGTGCTGATTGTTGGGGGTTGAGGGTGGGGCTTAAGTCTAAGCCTCTGGTGAATACTGTTGGCCATTCCCATCTCAGGGTTTTGACTAATCCAAATAAACCGCCAGCGATCGCGCCATAGTTGGTGTTATGCTCAAGTCCGAAGGCTCCATCTAACTGGGTGACTGTGAAGAAACAACTGCGATTGTAGCGTCCGGCTTCGGTGAGGGATTTCTTCAGGTGTTTGGCCATGAAGAATATGTGCTTGACAATCGCTTTTTCTTGTGGTATGTAAAGCCCTTGATTTTGGAATGTGGGGTGGAGGTGGATGAAAGCGCTGATTGTGCCGTAGTTGGTGGCGATCGCAGATAATTTATGTTGTAGCAGTTCTTCGCTCATATCTGCGAGGGTGACGCGGTTAACGCTGGCGGGTAAGGGCGATTCTTGGGGAACTAGGGATTGGGGGAAGCTTAAAACTACAACTTTCCAACCGCGTTCTGTGAGGGACTGGGCGACTTGGGAGGTGGTGAGGGAGCCATCATCGGTAATTAAACAGATGTGTCCCTCTGGTAAAGAAAAGTCCAAGCTATCCGGTGCGGGGAGGTATTTAAGTTTGGCTGGACGGCGTTGGACGTTCTCGATTATGCGGACTGGCTGCCACTCGCGCTCAGGCTGAGACTTTTTTTTTTCACCTCCCACCAGCTTCTGGAGGTAGTCTACGATTTGACCGATGGTGCGGAGGTCGCCTAATTCTTCAATGTTGGGTTTGGGTAGGTTGGGGTATGTATCTTGCATTGCTCCCAGAATTTCTACCCGTTTGATGGAGTCGATACCTAAGTCGGCTTCCATGTCCATGTCGAGTTCCAGCATTTCTACCGGGTAGCCTGTTTTCTCACTGGTGATGTTGAGTAGGGTTTGCGCCAAATCTGCGTAATCTGCACTATCTTTTACAACTTCCGGCTCAGGAGTTGCAGGGATAGCTACTGGCTCAGGCACAACTACAACTTCAGGTGTAGGTATAGTTGCAGTGGCAACTGGTGCTACCATCTCAACTGCTTGTTGTGCTTGCTGAATGGCTACTTCTACGGTGTGGCTGATTGCAGCGTTGGCTTGCAGATAGTCAACGATTTGACCGATGGTACGTTTTTCTGCCAGTTCTTCTAAGTTGGGCTTGGGTAGGTTAGGATACAATTCTTGTAATCCACCGAGAATTTCTACCCGTTTGATGGAGTCAATACCTAAGTCTGCCTCCATGTCCATTTCCATTTCCAGCATTTCTACAGGGTAGCCTGTCTTGTCACTGATAATTGCTAAGAGGTTTTTATCCAAGTCAGCAACATCAACGGCTGGTGTAGCTACAGGTGCAGGTGCAGGCGCAATTTCTACAACTTGGGTAACTAAGGGTGCAACTACAGGCGCTTCCACTACAGGTTCGATGGTGGAGATAATAGCAGCTGGTGCAGGTGTTTCTACTACAGGTTCAGACTGAATTTGCCAAGTTGTAGGCGCAGGTGCAACAGGTGCATCAGCGATGCTGAAGCTGTTTTTGACTACAGACTCAGGTTGAGGCTCGACGGGAGCGGAAATTACGGGTGTTTCGATGGTGAAAGCAGGAACTTCCTTGACTGGTGTTTCACTTACTGGCGCATTCACCTGAGCAGACAACACCATTGAATATTGTTGTTGAATTAATTCAAAGAAATTTCTGGCGTATGCTACCTGTTCCTGAAGGTATTTTTCATGGATGCGGAGGGTTTCACCTTGTTGGGAATGAAACTGCATCATGCTGCGCTCTAAGCTTTCCATCACAACTAGCTTTAGCTGGGCAGCTTCTTGAGAAGATTTAGCATTGGCAAACAGGGAATTTTGTTGCTGCATCAGTTGGAAGAAGGCTTTGGTATATTCCATCTGATGGTTGAGGTAAGTACCATGAACTTGTAAGTTCTCAGTTTGGTTTTTTTGGAACTGAGTTGTCAGGTACTCTAAGCTTTCTAGCACTCGCTTGTAGTTGTCCAGTTTCTCTGGTGTTTGCATTGTCTTTTCTTCGGCTAGTTGGGGTGAAACGATCGCAGAGTTCATTTCAGGTTTGAGAGTGGTAATAGTAGTAGAATTTTCTAAAACTTTGGGCAGTTCGGTGAGTTTGTGGTGTCCGTTCCCGTTAGTCTCTTTGGGGAGTAGGGAGTGGGGAGTGGGGAGTGGGGAAGATGTAGCTATTGTTGGTGCTACAACTTCAGCGATCGCAGGGGGTAAAGATACTTTGAAACCGTCGTTTAGTGCTTCTTCCCAAGCTTTTTTGCTCTTGTCTGAGACATAGTTGATACCCCGTAAGGTGACACTCAGAGCTTTCTTTTTATCAGCTGGGGGTAGGGTGACTGGGGCTTGGTATGGGTCGAGGTTTTTCAACTGCATACCTAGCACACGCATTTGTACCACGGCTTCCCGCAGAGAGCGATCGCTGTTTTTCTGGGTGCTGGGGTTCAAAGATATGGTAGTGTGGGGGCGATCGCCTAAAATATCTTTCACCAAGTTGGTGAGGATGCGCTTCGGCCCAAATTCTACGAAGCAAGTACCGCCAGCCGCGTAGATATTTTCAATCTCCTGCTTAAACAACACCGAGTTAGCCAGGTGGGTTTCCAGGATTTTTTGAATCGCTTGGGGTTCTTTGGGATAGGCTTTACCTGTAACGTTGGTGAATACAGGGATTTTTGGTTCTTGGAATTGGACTGATTTAGTGGCGATCGCAAATGATTTCTGAGCGAAAGCAATCAGTGAGGTGTGGAAGGCGGCGGAGACTGGTAACTGTACAGCCGCGTAACCTTGGGCTTGTAAAGCTTGACGGACTTTGGCAATTTCGGCGGTCGGCCCTGCTAAAACAACCTGAGTAGGAGAATTGTAATTAGCGATGCTAACTTGAGGGAACTGCTTGATGATGGGTTCAATTTTGTTGATGTCTTCTTTGACAGCTAACATTGTACCTGCATCATGGTCTGGGTCTTCTGGCGCAGCCATTGCTTGACCCCTAGCTTTCACTAGGTACATATAATCTGCGTCACTCAACACACCCGCAGCCCACAAAGCTGTGATTTCGCCAAAGCTGTGTCCGGCTACAAAGTCAGACTTAAACCCGGCTTGTTTGAGGATGGCGTAAAGTCCAGCACTCAAAGCCCCTATCGCTGGTTGTGCGTATTCTGTGCGTTGCAGTGCTGCAACTTGAGTATTTTTCTCTGCTTCCGAGAACACAGGGTTGGGGAAAACAATCTCGGACAAGGGGCGTAAGTTGTCTTTGAGTAACAGCCCATCCATGTAACCGAACAAACGGCGCAGGGTGGGGAAGTTCATCACCAATTCCTTACCCATTTCTAGGTATTGGGAACCTTGACCAGAGAACAGGGAGACAACCTTACCGCCTAATTCCATACCGGAAGCGCGGTAGTAAATACCTTGGGGATGTTCCCAGTTAGCCGCGCCAGCTTTCAACTTCAGCCAGTCGATGCTGGTTTGTAAGAATTTGCAAGCTTCTTGCAGATTCTCAGTTACAAAACCCACTCTCGCCGCATTGAGGGGAATTTCTACAGATTGGGAATCTTGCACCAATTGGGAGTAGTGTCTGTCACCACCTTCTGATTGCAACTTACCTAAAACTTCCTCACACTGCTTGAGAAGTTCCGCCGGGTTGGATGCAAACAATAAGATTTCACGGGCGCTATTATGTAAGCGGTAAGGGCGGTTTTGTTCTGCTTCGTATTCTTCCAAAACTACGTGGTAGTTTGTCCCACCGAACCCGAAGGAACTTACACCAGCGCGTCTTGGTGGTTCACCTTCTGGGCGAATCCAAGGTCTGGTATCGGTGTTGAGATAGAAAGCTGAATCTTCTATTTTGAGCTTGGGATTAGGCTCAGTAATATTAATTGTGGGTGGTAATACTTTATGATGCAGAGCCAAGGCTGTTTTAATTAGACTTGCAGCACCCGCAGCCGCTTTGGTGTGACCGATTTGGGATTTTACACTACCCAAAGCGATATGCTGCTTTTTATTGTCGTGTTCGCCAAAGAAGTCTCTTAAAGAACCGAACTCAGTGGGGTCGCCAGCCATTGTCCCTGTACCGTGGGCTTCCATCAGACCGACGGTAGCGGGGGAGAAACCTGCATCTTCGTAAGCGCGGCGGAGGGCGTTAACTTGTCCTTCTTTGCGGGGCGCATATATACTCTTATAGCGTCCATCGCTGGAAGTACCAATACCTTTGATGACTGCATAGATTTTGTCGCCATCACGTTCTGCATCTTCCAGGCGCTTCAGTACCAGCATACAGATACCTTCACCCAACATCATCCCATCAGATTTAGCATCGAAGGGTTTGACGCTCTCACTGGGAGATACGGCTGGGGTTTTGCTGAAGGAGATGTAAGCCATGATGGTGTTATCTGTATCCACACCACCAGTTAGCATCATATCGGCGCGATGTTCGACTAATTCACTAATCGCCATCTTCAACGCACCGAAGGAACTAGCACAAGCAGCATCCACTACGCAGTTCATCCCGCCAAAGTTCAAGCGGTTGGCGATACGTCCGGCGACAACGTTAGCTAACATACCGGGGAAGGCGTTCTCATCCCACTTGACGTAAGCGCTTTTGATTTTATCGACGATTTTCTTAGTATCTTCGTCGGAGAGTCCACTGCTTTTGAGGACTTTTTCCCACACTGGATATTCCAACCGTGCAGACAATGGCATACCTAATTGTTTCGCCATCGCCACGCCTAAAATTACCCCTACCAACTCGCGGTTAAATTCGCGGGAATCACCATAACCAGCATCATCCATAGCTTCTTTCGCAACTACTAAACTTAATAGTTGCGAAACGTCGGTAACTTCCAAAATACTGGGAGGAATACCAAATTCCATTGGGTTAAAATCAACCTCTGGAATAAACCCGCCTCGTTTACAATAGGTTTTATCTTCGGGTGTTCTGGGGTTGGGGTCGTAATAATCTTCTACGCTCCAATGACTGGCGGGAACATCAGTAATACAATCAATTTTATTAACTATGTTTTGCCAATACTGCCGTAAGTTTCTCGCTTCGGGTAGGAGGGAGGCCATACCAATGATGGCTATAGGATTATGTTGTAGTTGTCTGTTAATTTTGTTGATTGACATTGGTTTTTCTGATTTCATTTTTTTTTCCTCAATACACCTCAACAAAGCCTTTTCGCAGTTATTTATTTGGGCTTCTAACTCCGCTAAGGCAGTATCAATTGGATTAGCAGCCATAGGACATATACTGTTCTGGAGTACTGTGGATATTGCAGCTACAGTAATTTCTGTTGCTCAGTTAAAATAAGCGCACGTTAGCAACTACCTATCCTATGTGTGTTCGTAGGTCAGGCGTACACCAATTCAAAATTCAAGATTAAGAAATTTAGAACTGGTTCAGATTTAAAGGTATAAAGGTGTAAGGAGAAAGATTGGTGTAACCTAAACCTCTACACTTCTACACCTTTAATCAAAAAATGTTATCCAACGCTTGACCCTTGATATTGTGGCAATAGGTCAACAACGTTGTTGAAACTGGTAAAATAATCTTGGAGGGCGATCGCAGCTTGACCAGTAAATTCTATCCATTCGTGATGGTAAAGATTTTGAGCAATTGAATCTCTGTGAGATGATGGAAACTGAGGAGTAGCTATTAAAACAGAAACGCTTTTTTCTCCCAAACTATTTTCATTATCTAGCTTAACCGCAGCCACGTAGTTGGTATTAATCACAACGTTCTGTATCTTAATGAATGCCATAGCTAGTTTCAGCGTCCAAGATAATATATGTTATGGGATTTAACCCAGAAAAGTTGACAAGTTCGTTACAGAAGAAACATCACCTTTACTCCGAATCTACACCGTTAATTTGCCCAATTGCTTAACTATATACAAGGTGATGGTGATGCAGTATTGATCAGGCAGGAGGTCAGATATTCATTCAACTGAATAGTTTCTTCTATCCTGCTCTTGTGTTTAGTTGTTCCTGTTACACGCAAGAATAAATAACTAAATTTGCCTTTCCTGATTTAAGGATTGAATTAATAAAAACAATAGCACACTTCATAGAAACTAAATCATTTCATTAAAGTATTTTTATAAAAAAGTAATTGTTTATTGATGAGTAATTAAAATTAGCCATATTACACAAGTATAGTTAATAACTAAAGAATATTGATAGATAAGTAGCTTGATTAAGCTTGTAATCATAGCTATAACTTGATGCAGACAGGATTCAATTTATTTCCGTTGTCAGTAATCAATTTGCAAGCATATAAACTTGATTACTTAGCAGTTAAAACTATTTGCTCAAGAAAATCTCACAACAGAAGCCATCATTTTGATAAATTTTTAATATAAATGACTTAACCAAAATAATAAGTAGCCATCCAGCAAATAATCATTTTATATATTGTGCAGAATAAACAAATATAGCGTTTGTGATGAATTAATAAAATTGATTAACATCTAAATTATCGTTTGACAAACAAGTTACAGAAGAATTAGTCATTAGTCATTAGTCCATAGTCAACAGTCCATAGTCATTAGTTTTCTCCCCTGCTTCCTGTTCCCATCTTGGGAGGGGTTAGGGGTGGGTTACTCCCTCATCTCCCCAACTTCCTGCTTACAACTTATTGAGTTTTTGTGCTTGCTTACTTGTCCATTTCTGCCATCTATCAATGCCGCGACTAACTAATTGTGCATTGCTGTCACCAATAAAACAAATCCTTCCCATCCTTTCACAATTAACTAAAACCTCACCATTACCAATAAATGGAGCAATCACAAAATGATTGGGACTGGTGTACAAATTGAGCAAATAATTAATAATTCCTTCAATTCCTTCAACATTTATTGGTGTTTGCGGTTTAGGTATTATTTGCTGAGAAAAAATTCCTACGTAAAGATTGCCTAGTAATAATTCATATTGAAAAGGCATTTGATTCTTTTGGTAAAATTGGTAGACATTTCCTTCAGAACGGATGACGGCGACAACTTTAGCTTCATCAACTAAGTAATTATGTTCCCAAGTAGAGGAAAGGGTAGCGATCGCCAGCGCTGCGTAAGAGGGTAAAATATTCCTAAACTCGGATTTTGCTGTATCACCACAATATATAAGATTTCTACCTAATAGCCATTCATCGCCAGTTTGCACAGCGACTTCATTATTCATTGGTTCTGGTTGGCGTTGAGTTTTTTTGGCTGCTAACTTTGCTTCCTTTTGAGCGATCGCGCTTTTGTATGCTAGTATTTGAGCAGTTTTCTGCTTTACCTTTAACTCCTCTACCAGCTTGGCTTGGTTTTCTGCTTCTGCTTTATCACCCTTAGCCAAGGCTGAGTTATAAGCCTGTTGCGCCTCCTCTGCTGAAGTCCGCTCTTTTGTCCCTGCTCTAGCTATCTGCAATAATACTGTCGGGCTATCGGCGATGGGTGTACCCTTAATTAGTTGTTTAACTTCTGGGTGAATACTTTTGGCAATTTGTTTACCATGTTGGAAGGTACGTTCTGAATAACCAGCCTCTTTCGCTAACTCTACTGTCCGCTTAGGTGGTGAAATCATTTCACCACCTTTAAAGGTATGTTGATTATCACCAACCTTCGCCCTTAAACCCATCCGTTCAAGAATTTGGTCACGTTCTAACCATAATTCTGAGCGTTCTAATGGTTCTAGCTCATTGCGAATCAAGTTTTCATCAATTTCAGCTAACCGTGCTTGGTCAGTATTTTGATAATCGACAATATGACATTCTATTGCCTTTAGCCCTAACAACTTACAAGCCGTCAGTCGATGTAGCCCAGCAATTAACGTTAGTTTTTGGTCTATTGTGATAGGATTTAACAAACCATTCGTCTTGATTGAGTCTTTTAGTTGATCGACTTTCTCACCCTTGACCGGACGGCGGTTGCGACCGATTTTTATTTGGTCTATGGGTATTGTAGGCATAGTTAATGGACTTAGTGAAAACACTAAAAATTACGACTAAGATACACTTGATAAGTTTCTTGTGTGTGTGGAAATGATGATTTTACTGGCAGAAATTATGAGAATGTCTTATAGCACACAGCTTAGGCAAGAATAATGCGTCGATAATACAGTGGTCAATAGGGTAGTGTCAGCGCAAGTTTCGAGATTAAAGTTTTTTCAACGCGCAGGGACTCGGAGGGGAAGTGAGGAAGGAAGTCCTTAGAGCGTGGTTTTAAAGAGCTATATAAGAAAAGAGTTTTTGGTTAATTGCGGATAAGTGTATAGCAATTTACCAATCAAACTATCTTGGCTGTTTTCTAGCTGAATCACAATTAGAATTTGGAATGAAAATATGGCAGTAAATAAGGAACGCCAATTATTTATCAAACCCGATGGTCGGTGGCGGTTAATTTTGGCAGCTTCAGTGGCATTCGCTACAGGGTTAATATCCTTTTATACTTTATCATCAAATAAGCTGCGATCGCCAGTTGAAACCCCGACTGCTAAATCTCCTAAAGTTGCTCC
Source organism: Nostoc sp. MS1 (assembly GCF_019976755.1). Taxonomy (NCBI): domain Bacteria; kingdom Bacillati; phylum Cyanobacteriota; class Cyanophyceae; order Nostocales; family Nostocaceae; genus Nostoc; species Nostoc sp. MS1. The sequence goes on along the minus strand of NZ_AP023441.1, from coordinate 1,211,217 downwards.
TGTAAAAGTTGCTGTCACTGCTTTAGGACGTTTGCAACCAGAAGGAGAAATCACTACCTTATCTGCTCCTAGTTCTACTAACGGTATTCGCGTAGACAGACTGTTAGTCAAGGAAGGAGAGGAAGTTCAAGCAGGACAAGTATTAGCGTATCTAGAAGATTATAACCGTGCGACTTCCGCACTAGAACAATCTTTAGATAAACTGCAAATTGCCAAAGTTAAATTAGCTCAAGTCAAAGCTGGCGCTAAACCCGGAGACATTGACGCTCAAAAAGCTTCAGTTGCTAATTTACAGTCACAATTAAAGGGAGAAATTGCTACTCAACAAGCAACAATTAACCGTATCCAAGCCGAACTGAATAATGCTCAAACTGAAAATGAGCGCTATCAGAAACTATTTAAAGAAGGTGCTATTTCCGCCTCTGTAGCTGATTCTAAAGCTCTCCAAGCCAAAACTGTAGAACAGCAATTAACAGAAGCTAAAGCCACCCTCAGCCGTACTCAAAACACCCTCGCTGACCAGATTAAAGAAGGCGAAGCCAGACTTAACAGCGTCAAGGAAGTGCGGTCTGTAGATGTAGATTTAGCACAAACGGAAGTTAAAAGTGCTGTAACTGCCGTCAAACAAGCCAAAGCCGACCTCGAACTTACTTACATTAAAGCTCCTAGAGATGGCAGAATTTTGAAAATTCACGCCAGAGCAGGCGAAGTTATCCCCAGTAATGGATTTGTTGACATCGGTAAAACATCGCAGATGTATGTAATTGCCGAAGTCTACCAAACTGATATTCAAAATGTGCGTGTAGGGCAAAAAGCCACTATTACCAGCACAGCATTTTCTGGCAAATTGCAAGGAACTGTCAGAAGCATTGGTTGGCAAGTCGATAAACAAAGCATCTTCAGCCTCAACCCTAGATCAGACACAGACCGCCGCATCGTTGAGGTTAAAGTTTCCATCGATAACCCCGCAGATAGCGAACGAGTAGCACGTTTGACCAACCTACAAGTTGATGTAGCGATTCAAATTTAGTCATTGGTCATTAGTCCATAGTCCATAGTCCATAGTTAACCCTGAGCGCAGCCGTACCACTCCGTGGAAGCAAGCTACGCGTTAGCGTCTCCAAAGGAGAAGGGTCAACTGTCAACTGTCAATTGTCAATTGTCAATTGTTAATATGAATTTTAAAATTCCTTTGGCCTGGCTACAGTTAGCCCAGCAAAGAATACGTTTTCTTATAGCTGTAGCTGGCATTGCTTTTATTGTCTTGCTGATGTTTGTGCAACTTGGGTTTCAAGATGCGCTTTACTCTAGTGCAACCGCAGTACATCAAAATCTACGCGGTGACTTATTTTTAGTCAGTTCTCAGTATAAATCTTTGACTTCCAATCAAAGCTTTTCTCGAACTCGATTATACCAAGCTTTAGGTTTTGATGGGGTAGACTCTGTTAGCCCCATGTATTTACAATTTGCTAAATTAAAAAATCCTGAAACTGGGGAAAAATATTCAATCTATGTTATAGGTTTTGACCCAGGACAATCAGTAATGAATATCCCTGAAATTGAGGAGAATTTAGATAAACTAAAAATTCCTGATGTCATGCTTTTTGACAGAGCTTCGCGCCCAGAATTTGGCCCTATCGCTGCCAATTTTGACAAAGGAGATAAAGAGCAGACAATTGAAATTTTCCCCTTTGATGCTCCTATTGGCTACAAAGTCCGAGTTGGAGGTTTATTTAGTTTAGGCCCTTCCTTTGGTGTGGATGGCAACCTAATTGTAAGTGACTCAACTTTCCTCCGCATCAATCCTAATACTCGCCCATCTGAAAAAATCGATGTTGGTGCAATTAGGCTCAAACCTGGGGCTGATAAAGAAAAAGTTGCTGCTAATTTGGAAGCCAATTTACCTGATGATGTGAGGGTTTTTACTCGGCAAGGTTTTATTGACTTTGAAAAGAAATATTGGTCGGATAGAACCCCAATTGGTTTTATCTTGAACCTAATGTTAACAATGGCTTCGGTTGTGGGTGTGGTAATTGTATATCAAATTCTCTACAGTAACATTGCTACTCAATTTATTGCTTATGCCACACTAAAAGCTATTGGCTATCCCAATACTTATTTACTAAATGTGGTTTTCCAACAAGCTTTAATATTAGCATTACTCGCTTATATTCCAGGGTTTATAGTATCTATAGGCTTGTATGATTTTGCAATGGAAGCCACAAAATTACCAATTATGATGACAGCAAATAACGCCTTAATTGTCTTTATTTCGGCGGTATTAATGTGTATAACTTCTGGTGCATTGGCTATTAACAAATTACGCTCCGCAGACCCTGCTGATATTTTCTAGGGAGTGGGGAGTAGGGGAAGAAAAAATAAATGTCAATTGTCAATTGTCAACTGGCTCTTAAACTTTAGTAAAAAAATAACGCTGCATGATGAATTTGCAAAATAAGACTCTGCTGATTACTGGAATTGATGAATTTGTTGGCTTGCGTGCGGCGGAGTTAGCGATCGCCCAAGGCATGAAAGTTCGTGGGTTGCAAAGTTCTACCAATAAGGAAAAAGCCCAGAAATTGGGTGCTGAAGTGATTGTTGGTAGCATTACCGATGCAGCGATCGCCCAAAAGGCTTGTCAAGGTGTAGATATTGTTCTTCACACTGCACAATTAACAGAAGAAGCTGGCCCTATTGAGAAATTTCGAGAAATCAATGTGGCTGGCGCGGTGAATATGGCGAAGGCTGCCAAAAGTGCTGGTGTGAAAAGCTTTGTGCATCTTTCCAGCGTTATGGTGTATGGGTTTAATTATAGCGATCGCATCACCGAAACTGGAACACTTTCCGCCGATAATAATCCCTACTGCCAAACTAAAATCGAAGCTGAAGCCGAACTTTTACCCTTAAACTCTCCCTCAGATTTTGGTGTAATTATCATTCGTGCAGGTGACATTTACGGGCCAGGAAGCATCCCTTGGATAGTTCGTCCACTATTAATGATGCGGCAAAAGTTATTCGCTTACGCCAACGACGGACAAGGAATTTTCAATCATCTTTATCTAGATAACCTCATCGATGCCATCTTTTTAGCTATGGAAAAAGAGGCTTATGGTGAAATCTTTAATGTCACCGATGGCGAGGAAACTACCTGGAAAGAATACTTCATGCGCCTAGCAGCAATGGAAGGTTTACCTGCGCCAATGTCTATCCCCAAAGATGAAATGAAATTGTTCTTGAAACTACGCAATCAAGGACAAAAACTGTTTCGTAAAAAAGCTGATATTCTCCCAGAATCAGTAGATTTTATGACTCGTCCTTATGCTTATTCGATTGTCAAAGCTCAAAGTTTATTAGATTACAAACCAAAAATAGACTTGGAAGAAGGGCTACGCCAAACAAAAGCATGGGTGCAGAAAACTGACTTGCAAAAGTTAGTTAAATAGTTAGACTTTTTGTGCCTTAGTTTCACGTTTTTGTAACCACAGAGACTCAGAGACACAGAGTACAAAATCTCTCTTTTCTCTGTGTCTCCGTGTCTCTGTGGTTAAATTACCCCTTAAGGAGTCTCATTTATGATGAAAATTTCTCGGTTGCGTCATCTTTTATTAGCTTCTTTATTGAGCTTAGGCTGTATCAGTGTAGTCAATGCAGAAACTACAACTAAATTAACTGTTGTAGTTAACGGTATCCGCCATCAAAAAGGAGAAATTTGCTTCCGAGTATATGCCAGTGAGAAAGGATTTCCTATGAGCAATACTAGTGAAGCCCAAAGTGGCTGTACAAAAATCACAGGCAAATCCGTAACTAAGCGTTTCTATGGCTTGAAACCTGGTAAATATGCTGTGGCGATCGTAGATGATCAAAACGGTAATCATAAACTAGATACAGACTTCTTTGGTATTCCCAAAGAAGGTTTTGGAATTTCTAATAACCCCACAGTATCTATTCAAACAGGAAACCCAAAATTCAATAAGTCAAGTTTTACATTTACCAAGGATACAACCATTAACATTTCCGTTAAATACTCACTTGATCCCTAGATAGAGTCAGTTGACAGTGGACAGTTGACAGGTTATTCCCACTGTTCACTGTTCACTGGTACTCCCCACTCCCTAATTACATAAGGCGAAATTTGCCGGAGACATAAATGTCATGAAAGAGTTGGCAATATTTTTGTCTAAATCTTTGCTGGGGTGGTTAGTAATTCAGGTATGTCTGTCTTTGATATTTTTGTTATATGTGCGGACATCACGCCTCAAAAAATCACCTGATGACCAACTACCCAAAGCTGCGGTAATTCTTTGCCTGCGAGGAGCCGATCCTTTTTTACCTAGATGTCTAGAGGCGCTATTACAACAAAACTACCCGGAGTACGATTTAAAAATAATTGTTGATAGTCAAGATGACCCAGCTTGGCATATTGCCCATTATACTATCAACAAATTGGGCAAAACTAACGTTGAAATCAGCCATTTACGGATTATTCGCCACAACTGTAGCCTTAAATGCAGTTCTTTAATCCAGGCTATTTCTGATTTAGATGAATCTTATCAGGTTGTTGCTTTAGTAGATGCGGATACAATCGTTCATCCCGACTGGTTGCGTGAATTAGTTAGTCCTTTAGCTGATGCCAAAATTGGCGTAACTACGGGTAATCGTTGGTATGTGCCAAATGGCAGTTATTGGGGTTCGTTGGTACGTTACACGGGTAACATATCTGCGGTTGTGCAGATGTACCTATTCGGGATTCCTTGGGGTGGTACTTTAGCGATAAAAACAGATGTATTGCGGCAAACAGGGTTACTTGAGAAGTGGGCGCAAGCCTTTGGCGAAGATTTAATGATGCACAATGTGCTGAAAAAGCACGGTTTACGAGTCAAATTTGTGCCTTCACTGATTATGGTCAATCGTGAAGATTGCGATTTACTAGGTATCCTTGAATATCTCCAACGCCTTATTCTCTATTCTCGGCTTTACCATCCCCGTTGGCTAGCTATAGTTAGTGAATCTGTTTCTAGTATTTTGTTCCCCACTTTAGCAATTTTCTTATTTCTGTTTTCTTTGGGTGATGCTCAATGGGAAGTAGCAGGTCTATTGCTGCAATCATACAGTATCTACACTCTGGGATTACTTGTACTGATGCTGATGATGGAGTTGGGAATACAACCTATACTCCGCGCCCAAGGTCAGCCAAGGACGAAGTTACCAATTGCAACTATCGGTAAGATGATACTGGCAATTCCCCTAACGCAGTGGGTGTATGGTTTAGCGATGATATCTTCTTTGTGGATATCCACAGTTAAATGGCGGGGTATTGTCTATCGAATTTATAGCCCTTGGAACGTCAGGCTAGTTGAGTATCATCCCTACGATTTTTTGGATCAGCCTGTTGATAGGAAAATGTCGCTTTAGTCATTGGTCATTAGTCATTAGTCCATAGTCAATAGTTATTGTCACTCACCTCCTGTTCCCCTCTTGGGAGGGGCTAGGGGTGGGTTAATCTCTACACCCCTACACTCCGGTTACTGAGCGTAGTCGAAGTAACACCCTCATCCCCTACACCTCTATACTCTTAAATCAAAAATGGATGATTTGGTCATTTTGATATCTAAACTTTTGGTGATTTGGTTAGTTGTTCAGGTGAGTTCAGTATTACTATTTATGTGGTATTTGAACTCAGGTTCACAAAATTTCCCTGATGAACTTTTACCGAAAACCGCAGTTTTATTGTGTCTAAGGGGGGCAGATCCCTTTTTAGGGGATTGTTTGCGATCGCTCCTTAAACAAAATTATCCCCAGTATGACTTAAAACTGATTATAGATAGTGAAGAAGACCCAGCTTGGGAAGTGGCGCAAAATATCATCCATGAAGTGGGTGCAACTAACATTTCGATGAGTCGTTTACGGTCTGTACGTCGAAGTTGTAGCCTTAAATGCAGTTCTTTAGTGCAAGCTGTTTCAGAATTAGACGATTCCTATAAGATCGTGGCTTTGGTAGATGCTGATGCTGTCGTCCATCCAAATTGGTTGCGAGAGTTAGTTAGTCCTCTGACTCATCCTAGTGTGGGTGCAACTACGGGTAATCGTTGGTATGTTCCTACAGGTAGGTATTGGGGTACTTTGGTACGCTATATCTGGAATGTTTCGGCGATCGTGCAGATGTACCTATATGGCATTCCTTGGGGCGGGACTTTGGCTATAAAAAGAGAAGTTCTGCACCAAACAGGACTGTTAGAAAGGTGGGGGCAAGCTTTTGGCGAAGATACGATGATACGTAGTGTCTTGGCTAAATATAACCTCAAGGTAAAGTTTGTTCCTTCTTTAATTATGCTCAATCGTGAGGAGTGTGATTTACCAAGTTTAAAATACTGGTTTCAGCGTCAACTGTTGGCTTCTCGTCTCTACCATCCTTGGTGGTGGGCGGTAGTTACTGATGCTGTTTTCACAATATTAATACCTCAAACCCTACTTGTAGTTTGGTTTTTTGGCTTTTTGGGTGGGCAAGGGGATACAGCTATTTTTGCTTTAACTTGGTACGTCATCTACATGACAGCGTTAGTGATGCTGATGCTGTTTTTAGAATTAGTTGTGCAACCAATTATCAGTTCCCAAGGTAAACCTGTAACCCAGTTGTCATTGCCTTTGATTTTGAAGATGTGGGTAGGAATGCCCCTTACACACTGGATTTATGGGTGGGCAATGGTGGCTTCTTTGAAGATGCAGGCTGTTAATTGGCGGGGTGTTACTTACGAAGTCAATGGGCCTTGGAATATTCAGTTACTCGAATATCGTCCTTACGAAACAATAAACCAACCGGGCGATCGCCAGATTTCTTTGTAAATTTTCTCTAAAAAATACGCAAATTACTAAAAATATGCACAAGCCAAAGCTGCGGATTGCGCTTTTTACCGGATTGTACGCTCCTTTTTTAACCGGAGTTTCTGTTGCGGTACATCAAAGGGTACACTGGTTATTACAACAAGGGCATGAAGTTTTTCTCGTCCATCCCCAAATTAATGATAAGTTTCCTAAAAATGTAGGCGATCGCCCTATGGCGGGGTTAGATGAATTAATAACTTTCCCTAACTTTTCTCATTACGCATTTCCTACAGAACCACTGATATTTTATAAATCTCTGCCTCAACCTTTAAATTATCGCTATTGGAGTGATACTCAACTACTCACAGAGTTTCAGCCAGACATCATCGTTGTTGAGGAAGCTGCACAAATACGAGGTACATACTCAGCTTTCTTACAAGGTTATGGTCGTCCTATAGGTGTAGAGTATGCTAAACGCACTCATACACCAATAATATCTGTATTCCACACAGACATTGTTGCCTATATCAAATATTACTTAGGGGATGTTTTCTATAACTTAATACGTCCAATTGTGCCTCATATAGTGAAGCAGTTTAGTGAAGAATATGACCTGACTGTATTTTCTTCACGAGAACAGCTAGAAAAGTATGAAAATTTGAAATGCCAACGTGGTGAATATTTACCCTATCAAGGGATTGATTGTGAGAAATTTCATCCACGCAATATTACTCACAACCCCATCCCTGAAGATAATCGACCAACCATCTTATTTGTAGGACGCATTACCGCAGAAAAGAACGTTACTCAACTTATAGATATTTACCCATACATTGCCGCCAAAATTCCTGATGCTCATTTGGTAATTATTGGTAGTGGCCCCCTAGACGAAGAAATCCGCAAACGCGCACAAAAGTTTGTTTCTGGTATTACCATTTGGGGTGAATCTCATGGTACAGAACTTTTAGGCTGGTTTGCCCGTGCCGATGTATTTGTAAATCCCTCTGTGACAGAACATTTCTGCACCACAAATAACGAAGCGTTAGCTTCTGGTACTCCCGTAGTTGCAGCAAATGCAGTATCAGTATCAGAACAAGTCATCCCCGGTCATAATGGCTTTTTAGCAGAACCCAACAACCCGAAAGATTTTGCTGAGAAGATAGTAGAAATTTTACAAAACCCCGAACTCAAAATAAGTATGGGTGAACAAGCGCGTGCTTTTATCCTGCAATATGATTGGTCAGCTTGTACAGAAAAGTTTGAAAGTAAACTTTATGAGTTAGTTCAAGCATCAAAAAAACAAACAGTAACTCCTGTTTAGTTATCAACGAAACTATAGATTTTCCCTAGTCTGCTGAAGTGAAAACTTATCAGCAGACTTGTTCTTTAGTAGGTCTTCAGTAGATAAGTAGCTCAGTGTTAAAAATTATCGCTATGGCAAGGCAGGAGGCAGGAGGGTTATAGCCTTGTTTACCTTTCTTAACTTAGCTTTGTTTTTTCCCACCGACTTACTTAGTATGCAAAAATAAGAATTGAAATGCCAATTCAATCTTTCTTTTTGTACCTCACTGACTAACAAACTGATGTATCTATGCTTCTGATGTAATCTTTGACTTTCTTTTGAAAAAGATAACTTCAAAATTAAGGATTGAAGATATGGATGATATATAGTTTCAATCCTTATTGGTAAATTTGGTGTTGAGGTATTAGGGATTTAGTTTGGAAATGCTTTCAATCTTCTGATTAAAGTAAGCTTCTTCATGTTTTAATCGTTTGGCTAATTCTAAACCATTTTGAAAAGCTGTTAGTGCTTGTGGATACTCTTTGCGTTCTAAATGTAACTGTCCAACTTGGTCATAAGCCTGCATCATGCCATAATAGTTAGAAGCGAGTTCTTGCGTTTCTATCAGAATTTGGCTAGTTTGTAAGGCTTCTTCTATTTGTCCTTGAGAACGGTATAACGAAATTATCTTTTGTAGCGCGTCAGCCGCGCGGGTATATTGTTGTAATTGCCAAGCGGTGGTGTAAGCTTCTTGATAGTTGTCAAAGGCTTGCTGTAGTAAAGCAGGATTTTCTTTGGCTAGGCTTTCGTAATTAGCAGCGATCGCTATTTGTAAACTTGGCAATTGAATGAGATTATTATCTTGGGTGTAAATAGTTTTTAGCTTAGTCAGCACATCAATTGACTTGGCTGCTTGTTTCGACTGTTCGTAAATATAAGCTAACCTTTGCAAGTATATTAACTCATCCTGCTGCTCACCCCTAGTAGTAGCCAGCGTTAACAATTCCTCGTAGGTACTAGCAGCTTGGGGATAATCAAACCAACCCAGGTGTAATTCCCCCAAAGTTTTTAAGGTGTCTATTTCTCCAACTGAATTTTTTTGCTGTCGGAATGTGGCTAAGATTTGATTGTAAACCTCAATCGCAGGTTTTAGCGATCGCACTTTTTGATAAGCATCACCTAACCCTTGCCACAATTGTAAATCAATATTGTTTTGAGCATTTTTGTTTTTAGGTTGGGCTTGCTGTTGAATTGCTTGTAATCTTTGGGTAATGTAGAATATCTCCTGGCGATCGCTTTGATTCCAAGCAATATCACCCACCCGTGCGAGTGCTTTTACCTCAGCCACAGCACCCAAATACCGCCGCAAGCGTAACTCACGGTTCCAAATTTCAAACGCCGTTACACTATCCCCAGCTTGCAATTTTGCGGAAGCCTGTTGATTTAACTCATCCAGCGCCGACTCTAACTTTAGCTGTTCTATGGGTGTTAAAGGCTGTTTACCCTGTGAAGGTGGTAAAAGTGGATCAGGTGTAGTAATTTCTAACGGACTAGGGGGAAAGCTATCCGCTTGTAGAGGATCGCTACTTCTGGCTAAAGTAGGATAACTGATAATTTGCCAGAGAATAGCAGTTGTAATGATGACACTTAAGCGGCGTACCATAAGGAATTTTACAAATTTGTAGATATTAAAGTCAGTTACTAGTTATTCAGGTTTGTTGACGCTTAACAGTTGAGCGTTAACTATCATCTGCTTAATAACTTTAACGGCAATTTCCCTTGACGTATTCATCCGCAACAAATATCCCCAACTCCCTGTCACCGTTAAGCTTTAAAATATTTTTAGATATTTTTTGATAAATCTGATGTAATGACTCATTCTACAGACATAGCAACTTTAGCACGCTGGATGGCTGCCGATTTTAGCAATCAAGCGCAAGCCTTTGAAAATCCGCCTTTTTATGCCCATATTCGGGTGTGTATGCGTCCCCTACCGTGGGAAGTTCTATCGGGAGTAGGCTTTTTTGTAGAACAATCTTATGATTATAGTCTGAATGATCCCTATCGTTTGCGCGTACTCAAACTGATGACTGTAGGCGATCGCATTCATATTGAAAATTATACAGTTAAGCAAGAAGAAAACTTTTACGGTGCATCTCGTAACCTTAATCTCCTCAAAACCTTAACTAACGAATCTTTAGAAAAATTACCAGGCTGTAACATGATTGTTGAGTGGACTGGTAACAGCTTTAAAGGTAAGGTAGAACCAGGTAAAGGTTGTATTGTTTTCCGCAAAGGACAAAAGACTTATCTAGATAGCGAATTTGAGATTAACGAAGAGAAGTTTATCAGTCTTGACAGAGGTAGAGACTTAGAAACCGATGAACACATCTGGGGTTCTGTTGCTGGCCCATTTTATTTTGTGCGTTGGCAGAGTTTCGCTGATGAAGTGAAAATCAGTAATGAGTGATAAGTCTCCTTAATCACACTCAGCGTTTCTTTGCGTTAAAAAAATAACAACCTAGTATGATGCTGTAACTACTAACTCTATAGGTAGAGGATAGGCAACACGCTCAATTTTAGTCTCCCATGTACCATCAGAGTAGAGATTTAACACACGAAACCCAGGCAATTCATCACTAATAACATAGGTAGGACTTTCCTGCTGGAACTGATAACAAGTTGAGGGAGTACCCAAGTAATTAATACTATGGCGTTGCTGGTGAAATTCCTGGTGAATGTGACCAAATAAAACTATTTTGACTTGTGGATGACGATCAACGATAGCAAAAAACTCAGAAGAATTTTGCAAACAACTAGCATCCAACCACGCAGAATTTACTGTTAGTGGTGTATGATGCAGTGCTATTAAGGTCGGGTTGCTACCTGATGTTTGTAACTCAGAGTCTAACCAGTCTAAGGTACTAGCCGATAGATAACCATGTACACACTCAGGAACACTAGAATTGAGCAGAACAAAATGCCAATTGCCACGCTGAAAAGACTTACGTCGGGAAACCATGCCTAGATTTAATATAGTATCCATAGCGATCGCATTATCATGATTTCCTGGTAGCCAGTAAGTAGCTATTTGTAGTGAGTTCAAATAGTGTTGT